>JACRCS010000368.1 GCA_016218905.1 Deltaproteobacteria bacterium | reverse complement strand
GGCCCGGCGGTAGCCGTCGGCGTAGCCGACCGGAACGACGCCCAACGTGGAGGGGCGCTTCGTCACGAAGGTGCCGCCGTAGGAGATGGGGCTGCCGGCCGGCACGCGGCGCACCAGGTCGAGGGCGCTCGTCCAGGCGAGCGCCGGCCGGAGGCCTTCGGCGTAGGGGAGATCCGGCTCGGGCCTCGCTCCGTAGAGGGCGATCCCGACCCGCACGCAGTCGTAGCGTGCGGCGGGCTCGGAGAGGCAAGCGGCCGAGTTGGCGGCGTGGACGAGCCCCGGCTCCCTGCCCGCGGCTCGTAGCGTCGCCCGGACGTCGTCGAACCGGCGAAGCTGCTCGCGGGTGGTGTCGGCCGACTCGCCCGCGCGGGCGAGGTGGGTGCAGACGCCCTCCAGCCGCAGGTTCGGCCGGCGGCGCAGGACGTCGCCGACTTCCCCCGCCTGCTCGGGAGCGAGACCGAGCCGTCCCATCCCCGTGTCGAACTTCAGGTGGAGGGGCAAGGGCGAGGAGCCGGCCGCTTCGGCCGCGAGCTCCAGGGCCGACAGGGAAGAGACGACGGGAATGAGGTTTCGGCCCAGGACCTCCCCCGCCTGGCCCGGCATCATGCCCTGGAGGAGGAGGATCTCCCCCCGGACGCCCGCGTCGCGAAGCTCCACCGCCTCTTCGAGCATGCCGACGGCGAACCTGCGGCAGCCGGCGCTCTCCAGCCGCCGCGTCACGGGCACGGCGCCGTGTCCGTAGGCGTTCGCAGTCACCACGGCGCACAGCTCGGCCGACCCGGCGACGCGGCCGAGCAGGCGGAAGTTGTCCTCCACGGCGTCCAGGCGAATGCGCGCCGCGGTGGGACGGCCCGGGAAGGGCGCTCGGTCGCTCACGAGACCTCGGTCCGGGAATCGTGCCGCGGCCGCGGCGCTCGCCCGGGGGGACGCCGCGGGGGCCGGGTGGGAAGCCGCCGGTTCCGGCTCATGGGTGTGTTCTCCTGGGACCCGACGGGAAGCTGACAGCGGGTCGATGCGGCCCGGATGTTATAGCCGTGCCCCGGGGGTTTTCAAGCGAAACCCCCGGGAAGGGAAGAGAGAGCGTGGACGAAGTGGACCATGTGGACTGAGTGGACTTCGTGGACCGCCCACCTCGTCCATGTCGTCCACTTCGTCCATTCCCCCGTTGCGAAAAGAGGGGCCCCTCGCGGGGCCCCTCTTTCTCGGCGCTCGGTCCGGCCGGCGTCACGCGTGATGGCGCACCACGCCGTGGATCTCGTCCTTCATCCGGCGGAACTCGCCCACCTCGATGGGAATCGCGACCTTGAGCAGGAGCGTGTAGATCATGAGCCCGATCGCCCAGATGCCGGTCGTGATCAGGATCTCGGGAAGCGTCGGCGTGTAGGTCCAGACCATCCCCAGGGGCGTCGGCACGAACCCGGGGAGGATGAGGCCCGGGCCCTTCTCGATCCAGACGCCCATGAAGATCAGCGCGCAGCCCAGGTTGAGGGTCTTGAAGTTCTCACGCGTCTTCGGCACGAGGAAAAGGACGAAGGCCGTGAGATTGAAGACGATGGCGGTCCAGATGATCGGGACGAGCTCGTTGTGGCCGTGGAGCCCCTGGAAGAGGTACTTCATGGGCGCCAGGTGGACCGTCGCGCCGTAGTACTCCTTGAAGAGCTCGGCGATGAGGAGAAACAGGTTGACGCCCATGGCGTAGGCCACGATTTCGGCGAGCTTGAAGATGGCGCGGTCCTGGATCTTGATCGGCGTGTGCTTCCGGATCATCTGGAAGGCGATGATGATGAAGCTCGGCCCGGAGCAGAAGGCGGAGGCCAGGAACCGCGGGGCGAGGATCGAGGCGTTCCAGAAGGGCCGGCTGGGAAAGCCGTTGTAGAGGAAGGCCGTCACGGTGTGGATGGAGACGGCGGCCGGGATCGAGAAGATGATGAAGGGCCAGAGGATCTTGTAGTTGGGCTCCCGGTCCTGATAGGCGTTGTAGAGGATGTAGACCGGGATGCAGAGGTTCAGGACGAGGTAGAGGTTCAGGACGACGACGTCCCAGGCGAGCATCGAGATCGGGAAGTTGAGGATGCCCAGGCCCGGAATGAGGTGCCAGAAGCGCTCCGGGTGCCCCAGGTCGAAGGTAACGAACATGAGGCACATGCTGATGGCGGCCACCGCCAGGAGCTCTCCGAGAAGCACGATCTCCTTGATCGGACCCCACTTGTAGATGTAGGCCGGGATGACCAGGAGGACCGCCGCGGCGGCCACGCCCACCATGAAGGTGAAGTTGGCGATGTAGAGGCCCCAGGAGACCGGATCGCGCATCCCGGTGACCCCCAGGCCCTCGCTGAGCTGGTACACCCAGGCCCCGAGGCCCAGGGCCGCCACGGCCAGGAGGCACAGCATCCAGGTGTAGTACTTCTTTCCTCCTCGGAAGACCAGGACGAGGGTCCCCAGGAAGAACTCAAGAACGTTGTTCATGGCTCACCTCGAGTCTAGCCGAAGAAGTAGAAGAACTTGGGTTCCGTCAGCAGGTCCTCCTTGATCCGGAAGACTCTCTTCGTCTCCAGGATGGCGCGGATCTCGGACTTGGGATCGAGGAGGTTTCCGAACTTGCGCGCTCCCACGGGGCAGGCTTCCACGCACGCGGGGTAGCGGCCCTCGCGGACCCTCTGAATGCAGTAGGTGCACTTCTCGACCACGCCCCGCATCCTCGGACGGTTGCCGAGGTAGTGGGTCTCGGGGTTGAGCTCCTCCGGCGGAAGCTTCGGATCCAACCAGTTGAAGAAGCGCTGCTCGTAGGGACAGGCGGCCATGCAGTACCGGCACCCGATGCACCAGTTGTAGTCGACGACCACGAGCCCGTCCGGCTCCGTCCACGTCGCCTTGATCGGGCACGCCTTGACGCACGGCGCGTTCTGGCAGTGCTGGCACTGGACGGGCATGTTGTAGTGCCGCTCGGACTTCTCGAACTCCATCTCGCCGTTCTTGAAGCGCAGCACCTTGATGTACTGGATCTGCTCTGCCTGGCGCGACTGGTTGTTCTCCTTCACGCAGGCGTAGGCGCAGCGGCGGCAGCCGATGCAGACGTTGAGGTTCAGCGCGTAGCCGAAGACCGCGTTCGGGACCGGTGGCGTCGCCTTGACCGTGACCTTCCGGCCGTACTGGCGGGTGTACTTCTCCTCCATGCGGCGTAGGGCCTCCTGGACCTCCTTGGGGCTCATCTGCCGGAACTGCTTCTGGAAGTACTCCTTCCAGGAGCCGTACGTGAGAAAACCGCCCTGCGCGAGCACCGGCGCGGGCAGGGCCACGGCGGCGGCGCCGGCCGCGCACCCCTTGAGGAACTTCCGCCGGCTCGCGAGGCGGGGGTCGACGGTCTCGGTCTTCGGTCTTTCCTTGGACATCGGTGATCTCCTCAAGCTTCCTGCTCGCTCAATGCTTTTTCGCCGGATGCTTCGTCGCCTTCGGCGCGTGGGAACGGAGCGTCCGGGACCCGTCGATCTCGGGCGGCGGCTCCGGCTTCACGGGCTTGAAGCGGGGGCTGTGTGGGTTGTGGCAGTGGGCGCAGAGGAGATACTCCTTCTTCCCGTTCCAGAATCCGACCCGCTTGCCGTGGATGCCGGCCCTCCAGTCCCGGTACTTGTCGCCGTGGCACTGCCCGCAGAGCCGGTACGACTCGGAGAAGTCGATCCTGTCGCCGCTCTGGAGGTGGAGCTTGTCGCGATTGCGCTCATCGTGGCAATCGAGGCACCACCGGAACTGCTCGGCGTGGTGGAGCTCAATGTCCTGATGTTCGCCCAGTTGGCGGGGCTTCGGGTCGGTCTTCTGGCTTTCGTTGTGGCAGTTCGAACAGGGGTAATAGTCGGGGCTGAGGGGAGGGGGCGGGACGGGGAACTCCTCGGAAGCCGCAAGCGCTCGCTGGCCGCCCCACGAGAGGGCGCAAACGAAGATCGCCGCGATAGCCCAAAGGTGTCGCATGGTTCGATTCCTCCTCGTGGTATACCTGTGCGGAACGATTGGCCGAAGTCAGGCGATCGCGGGGTGCGCGTCGTTGGGAACCTTGCCGCTCGCTCGGGTCAACTGGAGTAGGAAGCTTGGAAACGCGGCATGCTAGGGAAGAAGGTAGGGAGGTGTCAAGGGGAAATCTTAGGTTCCGAAGGCCTCCAACGTGCTGTCCGAACTGCAGAACTCAGGGCCGGCCTGATAACAAACAGTGTTCTTTTTATTGCGCTAAGCAAGATCGGCCGGTGAGAAGTGGAGGGAGCCGGGCCGAGAGGAGGGATGCACGAATCGGCACTCCGGAGGCAGGCGACGCGCGCCAACCCTCGGAGTGAGAGCGGCCCCGCCCACGTGGGCGGGGCCGCGGCGCGGAGAACTCGCCCGGTGCCGCCGGTCGAATCTGCGCTCGGGGCCCACGTCCCCGAGTTCCTCGACGGCGGACCGGATGCTTCAGCGGATCGTGGGGTTACGCGGCTCGTCCCGCATCGCCTTCACGTCGTCGACGAGCCGGTTCAGGGGGAGCTTGTTGATCACCTTCGTGAAGGTGATGAGCTTCTCCTCGCGGCTCAACTTCGGGTGTGCGTCGTTCTGGTACTTGTAGGTCACTCTCGCGTCGACGAGCAACTTCTCGTCCGGCGCCATGAACTCGAACGTAAGCGTCCTCGTCTCCCCGGGCGCGATGCGACTGTCCTCCGCGACGGCCGTCGCTTTCGTCAAGATGTCGAGGTCCGTGCGCAGCGGCTTCCCGGCGCCGTCGGTGAACTTTCGGGAGAGCTCCACCTGTTCGTGGTGGATGCGCTTGTTCGTCGAGCTGTAGACGGAGAAGTCCACCGTCACCTTGCGGAGCGGGTTGCCCGTCGGGATGTAGTGCCCCGCCCCGGCGTTCGTCAGCCCTAGCTTGACCGTCATCTTCCCGTAGTTGCGGGTCGCGTCGAGAATCTTGATGTCGAGAGCCTCGAGCAGCTGCGCGCGGGAGTGGCCTCCCGGGAACGTGTGCAGGTTGATCCGCCGGATCGTCTTCTGGACGTCGTTGAAGACGGACACCCCCGCCCCGAGCGGCATGTGGCACTCCTGACAGGTCGAGCCGCCGGCGTTCTTCGTCTCCTTCCACTCCGAATAGGTGGTGATGATCGGGAGCCCCTTGGCGTTGGTCATCTCGTGGCAGCTGCCGCAGAGATCTGCGCTCTCGAAGAGGGCCGAGTGTCTGGTCTCGTGGGCCGGCGAGATGGCGTCCTTGAAGGGCCCCCTCTTGACGTTGCCCCAGGCGACGGAGAACGGCTTGGCGGGGTTCTGGGCGTTCAACTCCTGGATCGAGTGGCAGAAGTCGCAGGTTACCCCCTCCGAGGCCACCTCGGAGTCCAACGAGACCTTCGGGTTGTAGTAGTGTGCCGGCGCGTGGCACTGGAGGCACCGCTGCTTCAGCCGGGCGTCCTTCTGAATGGTCGGGTCCATGAACGTGGCGCGAAACGCCGGATCGCTCAGCGCCTTGGAGTGCATCGACTCCTTCCATAGGCCGTAGATGTCGACGTGGCAGCGGCCGCACCGGGGTGCGGGATTGAACGTATTCCGATCGAGCGCCATCTTGGAGAAATCGATCTTTTCCGCTTTGTAGCCCGTGGCCGTGGTGATCGGCTGAGGCTCTTCCACTGGCCTGTCCGGCTTCGGCTTGTTCAGAACCTGTGTGAAGCTGATCAACTTCTCTTGGCGGGCCAGTTTCGGGAACGCCTCGTTCTTGTACAAGTAGGAGACTTTGACGTCGACCAGAGTCTTTTCGTTGGGCGCGGCGAAGGCGAAGTTCAAGACCTTCGTCCCGCCCGGCGGAATCCGGTTGTCGTCGGCGACGCGGGTTGCATCCAGGAGGATCTCGACGTCAGTGGCGAGTCTGCGGCCGCTCTTATCGACGAACTTCCGCGACAGCTCCACCTGCTCGCTGTGGAGCAGGTTGTTGGTGACTCCGTAGGCGTTGAAGTCGACGATGACCTTGCGCAAGGGGTTGCCCGTCGGGATGTGGTGACCCGCCCCGACGTTGGCGAGCCCGAGCTTCACCTGCATCCGCCCGTTCGCGTGGCTGGAGTCCAGGACCTTGATCTCCAGGGCGTCCAGCAACTGCGCGCGCGAGTGGCCGCCCGGGAACGAGTGGAGGTTGATCCGCCGCTTCATCTCCTGATGCTTCGGCGAAACGGAAAGCCCGGCCGCGAGCGGCATATGGCAGTCCTGGCAGCTCGCAGTCGCGATCTTGTTGAAGTAGCCCTCCTTCCACTCGGAGAACGTGGAGATGATCGGGACCCCGTGCGCGTTCGACATCTCGTGGCACCCGCCGCAGAGCGCTCCGCTCTGGAAGAACTCCGCGTGGCGCGTCTCGTGGACCGGGGACTTCGAGTCGCGGAACGGACCCCGCTTCAGCTTCCCGGCCGCCACCGCGAACGGCTTGGCGGGATCCTTCGGGTTGAGGTCCTGAACGGAGTGGCAGAAGTCGCAAGTCACTCCTTCCGTCGCTACGCCCGACTTCAGATTGAGCCGCCGGTCGTAGTGGAGGGTCGGCGCATGGCACTGAAGGCAGCGGCTCTTCACCGCTTCGTCGTTCTGCACTCTGGGGTCGAGGAAGGTCGCCCGAAACGCCGGGTCGCTGAACGACTTGGCGTGTTGCGACTCCTTCCACATGGTATAGATGTCGATGTGGCAGAGTCCGCACCGCGACGCGGGGTTGAAGCCATCGGTCTCCAGCGTGATCTTCGCGTAGTCCGCGGCCTTCAGCTTCTCCTTTGCCCAGAGCTGGGAGGGGAAGAGCGAGGCCAGCAGTAGCAACAACGGAACCAACGCTCGATAGCTTCTCATGATGCGCACCTCCCTTGTGCTTCAAGGAACTCGTACTTGGGAACCACGGTCTCCCCGAACGGCGCTCGGGCCGGGTCTGCTCCCGGGTGCCGAGCTCCGGTCCTCCTTCCCCGGGAGCGTCGGCCGAGAGCCGGTCGCCGGATTCACTGCTTGCGGCAGCCCGGCGTTGAGATAGGCGAGGAGGTCCACCATCTGGCGACCTTCGAAGCGAGGCCAGGGGATTCGCGCCTCCTCCATCTTCTTGAGCATTTCGAGTCCGTGCACCCACATGAACTGGGACATCTGGATCGCCGAGATCCCCTTCTTGTCGCGTTTGAAGTCCCGCGCCGCGCCTCCGGAGTGGCACCGATCACAGCGCTTCTCGGCGAAGACTCGCTCCCCCTTTGCGGCATCCCCCTTCACCTGGTGGAAGCGCATCGAGAGGAAGTAGGTGACGAGATCCGCCATGTCCTGGGGATCGATGGCCGACCACTTGAGACCCGTGGACCTCGCCAGTTCGACCATGGCGGGGGCGTGATTCCACATCAAGCCCGCCATCTGCCCGAGGGTCTTGGGGTTGCGCGCCAGGGTCTCCAACTGCGGCGCACCCGAGCTGCGGTTGCTGGCGTGGCACCGGGCACAGCCCTTCTCGTGGAAGGCGCGCTGGCCGCGGTTCCGGTCCCCCGGTTCGAGGAAGGTTCTTCGAGGATTGTCGGCGATGCCCCGAACGTAGGCGATCAGGTCGGCCATCTCGTTTCCGTCGAACGTGGGCCAGGCCAGGCCCTGATTGCGCATCCGCTGGAACATCGCCGGAGCGTGATTCCACATGCTCTGCGCCCAGACGATGGGATTGACGTCTACGCCGAGGCTGCGAAAGTTCGGACCCGCGCTCTTCTCCCCGGGTTCGGTGGCGTGGCAGAGGTCGCACTTCTTCCGATGGACGAGAGCCTCGCCCCTGGCGGCGTCTCCCGGTTCGTCGATGAATCGGATGAAGTACAGGAACGAGAACAGGGAATCCATCTCCGCTTCAGAGATGGCGCGCACCGGAATCCCCCTGGAGACCATGCGGCTCCACATGTCGGGCGCGTGGTTCCAGAGGACGCCCGCGAGTTGGCCCGCGGAGAGGAACTCCGTCTTGCTCCGGGCGAGGTCCGGGCCGATGCGCTCCCCCTCGCCCCACACCGCGTGGCACGAGATGCACCGCTTCTCGTTGAAGACCTGCCAGCCTTGACGGACTTGCTCGGTCTGGGACAGTTCCGCGGCGCCGGCAGGGGGGGCGGCCCCCAGCAGGAGGGCGGTGAGACCGAGGGCGGTGAGGACGTTTCGTTGCATGGCCGCGGCTCTCCCGATTAGGGTGTCACGCTCTCCTCCACGAGGCGTCCTTCGCCCGGCAGGGCCTCCTTGACGCGTTCGTGCACCTCGTGCAGGGCGAAGGCTCTCCCTTCGCGCACCTCCCAAATCGCGACGATCGGGAAGAACTTCGTGAACAAGGTGTAGAGCAGGACGAAGCAGGCGAAGCAGCCCGCGAGGATCGACCACTCGACCCAGGTCCCGTCGTAGGCGCCCCTCGCGTAGGGGAGGCGCGGGTTCGCGAGGGTCGGAACGACGATCAGGAACCGCTCGAGCCACATGCCGAGGTTGACGGAGAGGGAGGCGATCACGGTGCCCGTGATCGTCCGGAAGCGCCGAGGCGCCAGGCAGGTGAAGGGGATGACGAAGCACGTGAGGAACATCGTCCAGAAGTGCGGAGCATAGCGCCCCCCGATCTTCTCCCACCAGACCGCCATGTGCGTGGGCTCGGAGCCGTACCAGGTGGTGAGGAACTCCGCGAAGGTGAAGTAGAGCCACAGCAGGGTCATGACGAGGAGAAGGATGCCCAGGTTGTTGAAGTGGATCGGTTTGAGGTAGTCCTCCAGGTGGTAGACCTTCCGGAGCAGAGCCATGGCGACGATCAGCGCGGCGATCCCGGAGAAGATCGCGCCCGCCACGAAGTACGGGCCGAAGATCGCGCTGTGCCACATGGGTTGCACGGTCATGGCGAAGACGAAAGAGACGACGGTGTGCACGGAGACCGCGATCGGGATGATCAGGACGGCCATGAGCGCGATCAGCTTCTCGAGCACGTGCCACTGTCGATCGGTCCCCGTCCACCCGAGGGAGAGAAGACGGTACAGGAGCCGCCGGGGCCCCTGGATCCGGTCCCGGATGAGCGCGATGTCGGGGATGAGCGGGAGGTAGAGGTAGATCATGCTTCCGGTGAGATAGACGCTGATGCTCGTCACGTCCCAGAGCAGAGGCGACTGGAAACGGCCGAACTTGAGCACGTTGAGCATGCGGTCCGGCCGGCCGAGATCGATGAGGATGCTGCCCACCCCGAAGAAGAGCACCATCACCGTGATGACCTCGGCCGAGCGGGTGATCGGGCGCCGCCATTCCGCCTTCGAGATCCGCAGAATGGCGGAGATCAGGGTCCCCGCGTGGCTGATGCCTACGAAGAAGACGAAATTCGTGATGTAGATCCCCCAGTAGATCGACTTGTTGAGCCCCGTGACGCCGAGGCCGTGCCGGAACTGGTAGAGGTAGGCGTACACGCCGAGGGCGACCACCGCGAGGAGGCCGAAGACCGTGGCGTAGAACCACTTCCCGGTGGTCGTTACCGGACGGAAGAGGACCTCGTCCAGGCCCCCGTCCGCGTCTGGCGCGATCACCTCGTTGCGCCTCTTCATGGCGGCACCTTTCCCGTGCTGCTCGCTCACGTCAGTCCCCCTCCTTCAGGTAGATGACCTTCGGCTAGGTACCGAGATCCTCCAGGAGGCGCCACGCGCGGGAACTCCGAGCGAGGGTCGCGACGAGGCTGTTACGGTCCCCCAGGTCGCCGAAGACGATGGCGCGCGTGGGGCAACTCTCGGCGCAGGCCGGCTGGTACTCCTCCGGCTGCATCCTGCGGTTCTCCATGCGCGCCTGCTCGCGGGCCCGGATCAGGCGGTGGTGACAGAAGGTGCACTTCTCGACGACCCCCTTCGGCCGGACGGCGACCTCGTCGTTGAGCGCGTGGGCCATCTCGCCGGTCCACTCGGGCGCGTACCAGTTGAAGTAGCGCGCCGTGTAGGGGCAGGCGGTGGTGCAGTACCGGCACCCGATGCAGCGGGAGGGGATCTGCGAGACGATCCCTTCCGCGCTCCGATTCGTGGCGTTGACCGGGCACACCTTGATGCACGGGGGATGGTCGCAGTGCAGACACGGGCGAGGGACGGTGTGGGACTTCACGTGCGGGTACTCGCCCTCCGAGATGGTCAGCATCTCCATCCAGTGGATCACCCGACCCTTCTCCGCCTCCCCCGGCCCGGCGAAGGCGATGTTGTTCTCCTGCATGCACGCGACGACGCACGCTCTGCAGGCCGTGCACTTGTCCAGGTCGATCACCATGCCCCACTTCGGCATCGGACGCTCCTCACGCTTTTCGAATGCGTACTCTCGTCGTCTGCCAGTTCGGCGTGCCCGCGCGTGGGTCGTACGCCTCGGTCACGACTGCTGCCGGCGTGACGCCGATCCCCTTCATCCAGCGGCCGCCGTGGGCGTGTCCCAACCCGAAGGAGACGCGGACGGTCCCCGGCTGGATTCCCTGATCGAAGCGACACCGCACACGGACCTTTCCCCTTTGCGACTCGAGCCACACCTCGTCCCGCTCGGAGAGACGGTAGCGCCTGGCCTCTTCGGGGTTGATGTCGAGCCAGGTTCGCCAATGTTCCCGTTCGGCGCCCCACAGTTCCTGGAGCCAGGGTTGGTTGGGGCTCTCC
>JACRCS010000362.1 GCA_016218905.1 Deltaproteobacteria bacterium | reverse complement strand
AGATCTTGTTTGCAGACATTCGGTGGGATCGGCTCTGGCCTGAAATTGAGGAGCACACGTTCCAACTCGAGGAGTTCAACCGAGTCCGTGAGCTGCCGCCGTTTACAGCAAGTATCGTCCGCGACCTCACCCCGACGGGCATGCTGATTGGACTCCTCGTGGCATCGTCTGAGAAGAATGTCCCGGAAATTCGCGAAGAGGCGCACAAAGCCCTCGCAGAACTCATCGCCTCCGGCGCTGCCGACTCCGAGATCGAGGACGAAATCGCAAACTTGCTCAATGGGGAAGAAGGCGATCAAGCTCGCGGCCTCGCCCTACTGGAAAGCGTCATGCGTTTTCGGCCCGAATACGTGCACCGGTTCCGCGGACCGATAGAAGACTCGTGTGCATCGCCCAACATGGTCGTTCGGCAAATCGGCGAGAGAATAGCGGCTGTTCTCGATCTTAGGCGCCCGAGTGTCCCACCGGAGAGGCGCCGCCTCCCGGTCACGTACAGTCTGGAACTCCCCGAACTCGCAATGCCGGAGAAGATTATCCCCTGGGATGCGATCCCGCCTGGTCACTGGTTCAAGGAGCTCACACGAGGAAGGCCCGGAGCCAGCACTTCGGGCCTTCTGCTATCTGGAGACGAGATGCTCCATACTCCGTCCGCCTCCAAATCTCAACGGGACTCAGGGGGTCAATTCTGACCGGCACACCGGGGTCAGTTCTCGCCGGCCGTGAAGGTTATCAGTCAGTCCGTTCATCGTCAGCTCCCTCCCGGGTCTCGTCGTTCCCCGTTACGAGGTGCGTGCAGAGTGGAGCTCTGGCCCCTCCTGCTCCACGCGGCTTCGCCGCCAACATCCCCGCTTCCGTGTGGGGACGAACGACGGGACCCACCATCTTCGTTCTTGACCGGAGGCATCCAGAGTGTCCCATCGGTTACCCTGATCGTTTAGGTAAAGTTCTGTCGAGGTCTGCCGATGAGGTCTTCTGTGCACCGCCGAGCGCCCAGCCTGGGCCCGCCAACCCCCGTCCGGGAGGAGACGAGATGAAACGCCTGATCGTTCTGGCCGCAGCCCTGACGACCCTCCACACCGCCTCCGCCCGCGCCGACCTGGTGCTGCACGCCTCGAGGGTCGCCCAGGCGCCTCAGGTCGACGGAGTCGCGGACGGGCCCTGGGCGAACGCCCCCTCGCTCACCGTGCAGGTCGAGCGCATCCCGGAGGCGATCGTCCTGGCCAACAGGGAGAAGCAGAAGGGGAAGTACGCCAAGCAGTGGGAGAAGACCGACTACACCAAGGGCACCGCGGTCGAGCTCAAGGCGGTCTACACCGACCAGGAGGTCTTCTTCCTCGCCCGCTGGCAGGACCCGACCCGGGACGACCAGCACAAGCCCTGGAAGTGGAAGGGAGACCAGAAGTTGGGCGAGTACGCCGCCGGCTCCGAGAGCGAAGACCGCATCGCCTTCCGGTTTCCCATCTCCGGGGAGTTCAGCGCCAACATGCTCGCCGGCATCGAGGGGGTCCACGACGTGTGGCAGTGGAAGGCCGCCCGGTCCAACCCCGCGGGCCTCATCCACGACAAGATCGACCGCTTTGCGAGGGCGGAGCCCAAGGGTACCTTCTCCACCCACTACACGGTCGAAGGAAAGGAGGTCTACCTCTCGCGGCCCGACGACGGCGGCGTCACCCCCTACAGGACCGACAAGATCGACCCCTTCCTCTACCGGGGCGACCTCGTGCTCCAGTACGTGGCCACGGTGCCAGACGCCAGCGACGCCGCCGACGTGAAGGCCAAGGGGGTCTGGGCCGACGGCTACTGGCTGGTGGAGATCGGGAGAAAGCTCGTCACGGGCCACCCCGACACCGACGCCGTCTTCGACCCGGGCAAGGGGAGCACCACGGCCGTGGCGGTGTTCGACCACGCGGGAGACCACTTCCACGCCGTCTCCGGGGTCATCCAGTTGGTCTTCGACAAGTAGCCGGCCCCATGTTGAATCCTGGAGACCCCTCCAAGGGCAGCCGCGGTTCGAGCATCGGCTCGCGCATCTTCGCGGGATGGGCGGTGCTTCTCGGGCTCGTCCTCACGCTCGGCGCAGCCGCGAACTTCGGACTGAGCCGCCTTCGCGGGGGCATCGAGTCGCTCAGCGTCGGCATGGTCTCGGTGCGCACCGACTTTCAGAAGGCTGTCTCCCAGATGGGCGCGCTGGAGGGCGCAGTGGCGGCCCTCAGGCGTGGCGAGGCGGACTTCCAGCGGTTGCGCGAGATGGAGGGGGCCCTCGACTCCAGCCGGCAGGCAACGGTCAGCCTGGGCCAGGGGCTCCAGGGGATCGAGCAAACCTTCCGCGGACAGAGCGAGACCCTCAAGACCATCGCGCGAAACACCGAATCCCTGACCGCCGCCACCCACGCGACGGCCGGACGGGCCCTTGAGCTCGCACTGGCCGCCGCCGAGATCAACTCGCGCGTGCTCCAATCGTACGTGGGCATCTTCAACTACCTCAACGAGTACGCCTCCGACGTCAAGCAGCCCCTGGATGACGTCAAGGCGGTGCAGGAGCAGGTCGCCCGCACCACCGAGCTCCTCAAGCAGACCGGCGACGGGCTGAAGGAGCGGAAGATCCTCGAAGACATCCACCAGGACCTGCGCCGCTACCAGCGCTACCTCTCGGACCTGGGCGAGACCACGAGCACCCAGCAGATCGGAGAGCTCAAGAAGGCCCTGGTGCAGTATGGCACGCGGATCATCCGGTCCTCCGGAGAGCTGAAGGAGCTCGCCCAGCAGGCGGCACGAGATCAGGGGGCGCGAGCCGTCGCCGTCGCCGGCCGGGCCACCGCTTCGGTGAAGGAGGCGGAGAAGGCCAACGCCTCCGCCGCGAAGGTCGTCCGCGACTCCGTCGGCCTGGCGGTGCGCTCGAGCCAGCAGGTGGGCGAGGTGACCGAGAGCATCTCGGCGGCGGTGCGGAACGTTTCCGAGAGCCTGGCCGAGGTGCCGAAGACCATCCGGGTGGCCACCGACGCCATCTCCGGCGCCAGGCAGTCGCTGGCGGTGGTGGATCGGGCCATGCAGGACGCGCAGTCGTCGGTGGAGAGCGCCGGCGACGTGCGGGCGATGCTCCTGTGGGTCTGCGTCGGCGCCGCGTTGACGGGGGTCGGCATCGGCATCTGGACCCACCGCAAGGTCGTCGCCCCCCTCAGCCGCTTCACCATGGGACTGCAGCAGGCGGCCCAAAACGACCTGACGGTCACGGTGAACCCGGAGGGGACCACCGGTGAGTTGCGGGATCTCACCGAGGGCATCAACCGCCTCATCGGCAACGTCAGGGACAGCGTCGAGACGATGAGGGCCCTGACCGCGAAGGTCCTGGGCGACGCCAACGAGTTGGACCGCCTGACCGACCACACCAAGCAGGCCCTGGTCAGCCACTCCGACAACGTCGCTCAGATCGCCGCGGCCGCCGAGCAGATGACCGCTTCCACCGGCGAGATCGCGCAGAACTCGTCGGAGGGCTCGGGGCAGGTGTTGAGGGTATCCCAGTGCGTGCGGGACGGCGGCCTGGCCATCCGCCAATTGATCGCCGTGTCGGAGCAGATCTCGACGAACCTCCGCGCAGCCACGGGGCGCATCCACGAGTTGTCGGAGGACTCGGACCGCATCAACTCGGTCATCGAGTTGATCGATGACATCGCGGACCAGACCAATCTTCTGGCCCTGAACGCCGCCATCGAGGCGGCTCGCGCCGGCGAACACGGCCGGGGATTCGCGGTCGTGGCAGACGAGGTGCGAAAGCTCGCCGAACGCACGGCCGACTCGACCCGCGCCGTGACCGAGATCGTGACGGCGGTGCAAGGGAAGGTGTCAAACACCGTCAAGGAGATCGCGGGGTGCAGCCGGCTCTCGGAGCAGGCCAGGGACGCCAGCGCCGAGGTGACCGACCACCTCGAGCGAATCGGGGGGTCCGTCGAGTCGCTCACGAGTCAGATCGAGTCCATCGCCTCGGCCACCCAGGAGCACGCTGCCACCCTGCCCACCATTGCCAACAATCTCGACTCCCTCACCGCCATCGCCCGTAGCGGCGTGCAGGACGTCGACGCCGTCAGCCACCGCATCCAGGATCTCGTGAAGCTGTCGAAGGACCTCGTGGAACGGATCGGAGTCTTCCGAGTCTCTTGAGCCTGGGCCCCCCGCGCGGGCCTGCGCCCGGCGTCGCGCCTACGGCCTAGCATCAACACGATCAATTCCAGCAAGAGGGACACCCGTGCACAGGAGCGTTGCCTGACGCCTACGAGACTCCGATGGCGTTCCTGGCCTCCTAGACGATGTCGGCGAGGAGGGACGGGCGAATGTGCAAGGTGCTCCGGACGGGAATCGGATAGTTCGCCTGTCCCCGCGGCCGGGAACATCCAGGGGGACGTAGCTCGGAACATCCAGGGGGACGTAGCTCGTTTGACAGTTTACCACCGCGGAGGTAGCTTTCGGGCACATGCCCAGACAGGCCCGTCTCGACCTGCCCGGCCTGCTCCAGCACGTGATCGCGCGCGGGATCGAGCGCCGGAAGATCTTTCTCGACGACGAGGATCGCGAGGCTTTCGTCGGCCCGTTGAGCCGGCTTCTGGTCGGCACCAAGACCCAGTGCTATGCCTGGGCCCTTCTTCCGAACCACTTCCACCTCCTGCTGCGCCCGACGGAGGGCTCCCTTTCGTCCTTCATGCGCCGCCTGCAGACCGGTTACGCGGTCACGTTCAACCTGCGCCACAGGCGATCCGGCCACCTCTTCCAGAACCGGTACAAGTCCATCGTGTGCGACGAAGAGGAGTACCTTCTAACGCTCGTGCGCTACATCGGGCTGAACCCGCTGCGAGCGCGGCTGGTCAAGGGCCTCGAGGAGTTGGACCGGTACCCCTCGTGCAGTCACGCCGTCCTCCTGGGAAATCGGGAGCTCGACAGGCAGTCGGTGGACGAGGTCTTGGCGCGGTTTGGGAGCCGGGTCGCAGAGGCTCGCGCCAGGTACCGCGAATTCGTGCTGGCCGGGATCGCCGAGGGCCGTCGGGACGAGCTCGTTGGGGGAGGGCTGCGGCGAAGCGGCGGCGAGAAGACCCGGTGGAGGAAGGACGGGGAGGAGCGGCAGGCCTATGATGAACGGATCCTCGGCGGTGGGCAGTTCGTGGAGAGCCTGTGGCGGGAAGATGCGTTGCGCGAACGGCTGCCCCCACGGCTTGGCCTGGACCAGTTGGTGGCGCGCGTGGCCAGGGTGCATGGCGTCGAAGCCGACGAGATCCGCAGGCGGCGACGGCTTCCACACCTTTGCGAAGCCCGCGCAGTTGTCTGCTACCTGGCGGTGGGGGAGTTGGGGTACAAACGCGGGGAGGTGGGCAAAGCACTCCACCTCGGGCGGGCCGGCTTGAGCGGCGCGGTTCAGCGCGGCGAAGGCGCGGTGCGCGCCCGGCCGGAGCTCTTGAACCTGTTGGAGATGGGATACGGCCCATGACGACGATCTGCGACGTTCTCGCCATGCCGGAGAAGACGCCATTGGGGTCGCGTCTACGCTTTTCACTCGAAAGGCAACAAGTGACCGGGAACGGAAGGCCTGGAAGGAGCTGAGACGCCGGTGAGCGGGCAGGAACGGACGTCCTTGGTTAAAGGAAGGACGTCACTTCGTTCCTACAGAACGGATCGGGGTGTTCAATTCAAAAGAAGGAGGGACAGAGATGAATGTGTCACGTATCGCTGTAGTTGTTGTCGCGGGAGTTCTGGCGGCGTTCCCGGTATTTGCCGCCGAGGTGGTGGTGACGATGAATCTGGTGAATGAGCAGGGTGTTGGAAAGAGCATCGGCACGATCACGATCTCCGAGGGGCCGAAGGGCCTGGTGTTCAACCCCAAGCTCACCGATCTGGCGCCCGGGCCCCATGGGTTCCATGTTCACCAGAACCCTGACTGTGCGGCAGGCATGAAGGACGGCAAGCAGGTCCCCGGTCTTGCCGCGGGCGGACACTATGACCCGGCCGCGACCGGCAAACATGAGGGCCACGAAGGCAAGGGGCATCTCGGCGACTTGCCGGTGCTCACCGTCGGGGCCGACGGATCGGCGACAACCGCCGTCACCGCTCCGCGGCTCAAAATGTCCGATGTGAAGGGACGCTCGCTCATGATCCATGCAGGCGGGGACAACTATGCAGATCAGCCGGCTCCCTTGGGCGGCGGCGGGGTGAGGGTCGCCTGCGGCGTGATCAAGTAATACCCGTTCGCACTTCCCTCTCCGGTTCCGCCTCCCCCTCGCCGTCCGCCCGGGCACACTGCCCTTTGTCAGCACCGGACCCCGTGCTTAGGTTGGGAGACGAGGCGGGGGGGAACAGGGCGGGAGCAAGAAGGAGGTGTGCGATGGCGAAGAAGGCGAAAGAGAAGTTGGACGCACAGGACACGATGGCGGTGTACGAGAAGTTCGCGACACCGGGCGCGACTCACCGGCTGTTGGCAAGCCTCGCCGGCGCGTGGACCACCCGGACGACCGCCTGGATGGAGCCGGGCCAGCCGCCGGTGGAAGGCACGGGCACGTGCCGCCAGAAGATGCTCCTCGGCGGGCGGTACCTGCAGCAAGAGTACGCGGGTGAGATGATGGGGAAGCCCTTCGAGGGCGTGAACCTCCTCGGCTACGACAACGTCACGAAGAAGTACCAGTCGGTGTGGATCGACTCTATGAGCAGCGGGATCTACTACTTCGAGGGCGCGGCCACCGCGGACGGAACAACCATTACGCAGGAGAGCCGCTACGACGACCCCGTGCGGGGACCCATGACCTGGCGCAGCGTGATGAGGATCGTCGACGGCGACGCGTTGGAGTACGAGATGTTCGTCACCCCGAAAGGCGGCGCCGAGGAGAAGGTGATGGAGATGACCGTGAGCCGAGCGCGGCAGGAGGCGAGGCAGGCGGCATGAGCGCGGAGAGACCCTACGTGTCAGCCCCTCTCCTCACCGTGAGCGAGGCGGCGCGCTACCTGGGAATCGGCCGCAAGGTCCTCTACCGGCTCTTGGAGGACGGCAGGATCCGCGCCGTGAGGGCCGGCGGAGCGACCCTCGTCGAGAAGGGGGGACTCGACGAGTTCAAGGCGCGGGGGGAGATGACGTGAGTGGGGGGAGGGTCCAGGGGTCCAGGGGGACGGGGACTCCAGGACGTCCACTGGGGACGTAGTTCGTTTGACCGTTTGGCTTTGGGGACTT
>JACRCS010000361.1 GCA_016218905.1 Deltaproteobacteria bacterium | reverse complement strand
CCCCACACGTGAGGTCCTGCGATCGACCCCATGACCGCGCGCGCGAACGGATAGTGCGTGCACCCGAGGACCAGGGAATCGATCCCCTCGGCCAGAAGCGGTGCGAGACAGCGCTCGAGCAACGACCGGGTCACGGGGCTGTCCACCGCGCCGGCCTCAATCTGCTCCACGAGACCGGGACACGCCTCCGCAAGAACCCGAACGTCCCCGGCGAACCGTTCGACAACCCGGTGGAACAGCTCTCCCTGAAACGTCCCCGGCGTCGCGATGACCCCGATCGTCTTCGTCCGGCTGCGCTGGGCCGCCGGCTTCACAGCGGGTTCCAGCCCCACGAAGGGGATCGCCGGGAACACTTCTCGCAAATGGTAAAGCGCGGCACCCGAAGCGGTGTTGCATGCCACCACCACGACCTTCGCGCCCCGCGCCACCAAGAACCGTGAGATCTCCTCGGAGAAGCGCCGAACCTGCTTGAGGGGCCGGTGCCCGTAAGGGACGTTCGCCTGGTCCGCAAAGTACAAGACTCGCTCGCCGGGCAGAAGGCGCCGAACCTCCCGGAGCACTGAGAGACCTCCGACCCCCGAGTCAAAGATTCCAATCGCCGTGCGCCGCATGGAGCGGCATGATACGCGCTTCCGGGCAGGGGGTGAACGGTTGGACGGAATCGTCCACTAGACAGTGGGAACCTGCTCTTGCCCGCGCTATCATGCGCCGTCGCCGCTGCCCCTGCCGCCCGGAGGAACGCCCCATGAGCTCCTTTCGCGACCGCCTGACTCGCCTCACCGCCGCCGACGCGGCCCGGCTCCTGGGACCCCGGGGAGCGGCACTGCTGCGAGCCGGCGGGAAGTTCACGGTGGAGCTTGAGGAGCAGGTGCGGCTGACCGCCGAGAAGCTCCGGGTCGAGCTCCCCGGGGCCGTGGCCACCATCGCGGCGGCACCCAAGGGATTCCGGCTCTGGTGCACGGCCTGCCCGGGCTGCTGCGAGCATCTCGGCGCAGCGCTTTCGCTGGTGCTGGAGGAGAAGACGGCCCTGGGCCTTGCCGCGGAGCCGGCGACGCCCGCGGTGCCGGCTGAGGGGAAGCCCCTCACCGACGACGAACTGGTGGCCCAGGCCGTGCGGGAGCGCGAAGAGCGGGCCCGCGCCGAGCCCATGACCGTGCACGCCGCCGAGGCGGGCACCCTCTGGACCGACTACGCGGTGACGAGCTCGCTCTCGGGCAAGACCTACCGGGTGGCGCTGCGGGGGCTCGAGCGCGGAGATTCCTACTGCTCGTGCCCCGACTTCCGGAAGAACACCCTGGGCACCTGCAAGCACATCCTCCACGTGCTCGCCAAGGCGGAGAAGCGCTTCTCCCGGGCCGCGCGCGAGAAGCCGCCGGTGCCCGCCGAGCTCGCCGTGCACCTCGCGTACGGTCGGGAACTGGAGCTTCGGCTCCTGGTGCCGCCGACTCTCGACCGCGCCACGGCTGCGATCGTAAAACCCTTGTCCGGTCGGCCCATTTCCGACCTCAGAGATCTCCTTTCGCGCCTCCGGCAGCTCGAAGCCCTCGGCCGCGACGTGATCGTCTACCCCGACGCCGAGGAGTACCTCGCGGGCGAGCTCTCTCGCGAGCGCCTCATGGCCGTGGCCGCCGAGATCCGCGGCGACCCGGCGAGCCACCCGCTTCGCGCGACGCTGCTTAAGGCCCCGCTCCTTCCTTACCAGCTCGACGGCATCGCCTTCGCGGCCGGCGCCGGCCGGGCGATCCTGGCCGACGACATGGGGCTGGGGAAGACGATCCAGGGCATCGGCGTCGCGGAGCTCCTGGCCCGGGAGGCCGGCGTGGCCCGGGTGCTCGTCGTCTGCCCCACCTCACTGAAGGCCCAGTGGGCCTCCGAGGTGGAGCGGTTCTCCGGGCGCACCTGTCAACTCGTGCTCGGCAGTGCCGAGGAGAGGCTCGCCCAGTACGAAGGCTCGGCCTTCTTCACGGTGGTGAACTACGAGCAGGTGCTCCGGGATCTCAAGACCGTGGAGGCTGCGCGGTGGGATCTGATCGTCCTGGATGAGGGCCAGCGCATCAAGAACTGGGAAGCCAAGACGAGTCGGGTGATCAAGGGCCTTCGGTCTCGGTTCGCCCTGGTGCTGTCGGGCACCCCCCTCGAGAACCGGCTCGACGACCTCTTCTCCATCATGGAGTTCCTCGACGACCGGCGTTTGGGGCCCGCGTTCCGCTTCTTCCACCGCCACCGCGTGACCGACGAGCGGGGCAAGGTGCTTGGCTACAAGAACCTCGACGACCTGAGAGAGAAGCTCCGGCCCGTGCTCCTGCGGCGCACGCGGGGCGAGGTGATGGAGGAGCTACCGCCCCGTACCACCGAGATCCGGCGCATCCCGCCCACGGCGGAGCAGGTCGACATCCACGAGGGACAGAAGCGCACGATCTCGAGCATCGTGCGCAAGAAGTTCCTGACCGAGATGGACCTCCTGCGGCTCCAGAAAGCGCTCCTGCTGTGCCGCATGGTGGCGAACAGCACGTTCCTGGTCGACAAAGACCCGCCTGGGTACTCCTCGAAGCTTGCCGAGCTCGATCAGCTCCTCGGCGACCTGTTGGCCGAGGAGGGTCGGAAGATCCTCCTCTTCTCCGAGTGGACCACCATGCTCGGCCTGATCGAGCCGCTCCTGGCCAAGCGTAACGCCGGCTACGTGCGGCTGGACGGCTCGGTCCCGCAGGCCAAGCGCCAGGCCCTCGTCAATCGCTTCCAAAGAGACGCGGAGACAAAGCTCTTCCTCACGACCAACGCCGGTTCCACGGGACTGAACCTCCAAGCGGCCGACACGGTGATCAACGTGGACCTGCCCTGGAACCCCGCGGTGCTGGAGCAGCGCGTCGCCCGGGCCCACCGGATGGGGCAGAAGAGGCCGGTGCAGGTGTTCCTGCTCGTGACCCAAGACACCCTGGAGGAAGGCCTCTTGGGCACCCTGGCCGCGAAGCACGATCTGGCTCTCGCCGCCCTGGACCCCGCGTCGAACGTCAGCCAGGTGGACCTCCGGAGCGGCATTGAAGAGCTCAGGAAGCGGCTGGAGGTACTCGTGGGCGGCAAGACGCCGGCGCCCGTGGACGAGAGCCAGCGGGAGAAGGTGACTGCGGAGCTGGAGCGTGTCCGACGCAAGGAGAAGGTGGCCGCCGCGGGCGGCAGGCTCCTGGGCGCTGCCCTCGGCTTCCTGGGCGAGGTGCTGGGCCGCGGCACCGGGGACGGCGAGACCGAGCGACTGGCCGAGAGCCTCACGACCCGCCTCACCGACTGCCTGGAGCCCACGGAAGACGGACGAGTCCAGCTCAAGCTGACGCTGCCCGAGCCCACCGCCCTGGAGGGATTCGCCCGGTCGCTGGCACAGCTCTTCGCGTCGAAATAAGAAGAAGGTCCACCTTCCCGGCGGCGCCAAGCTGGGGGATCGTCCTGCGAAGCGTTGGGGGCGTCCCGCCGCCATCTCGAGAAGCACGAGGGCTGGCGTAACCGCCACGTCACCGAGGACGGTGTCGTTTGGGGCCGCGTCACGGCGGGCCGTCGAAGCTCCTCCTGGTGTTGACCGCCAAAAGGGAGACCGATGACCCGGAAGAAAGAGCTCAAGAAGAAAAGGCTCGCCAAGAAGCAGAAGCAGGCCTAGCAGTCCGGGCGTGCCAAGCTGATCCGAGAGTTCCGATCCTCGCCGCCGGCCCAGGGCAAGGCCGTTGCTCGTAACCAATGCCGAGCAGAAGATGTCAGAGGTCCTGTTGGACTTCCTGGAGCCCTATCTGAAAGACAATGAACCGGACCGTGCGCACACCAGCATGGTCGGCATGGGCGCCCTCGTCTGGAACCTTGCCTTCTTCCCCGAAGCGGAGCGAGAGGAGACGCTGACGGCCGCCGCCCACGACCTCACGCGGGGCGACCCAGAGGCCAGACCGACGCTCGAGCTCGCCATGCGGGCGCTGCTGCACCGAAGGCTTACCCTCTTTGGCGAGAACCGGAGGATGATCCTGAAGTACGCCGTATCGAGAAAGGCGGGTGGGCTATACCTGGACGTGGTGTCTTCCCTTCCCAACCCCCAAGACGATTCATCTTGAGCGCCTCCCGGCCGTAACGGTAGAGTCGCCCACCTCACCAACCCCGCCCGCGCGAGATCCACCCAGCATGGCCCGAAAGAAGGACAAGAGAGGAAAGCGCAAGCCCGCGGGTGCCTCGCACGAGGCGCTCCCCTTGGCAGCCCTCGACGCCGAGGTCGCACGGTTGGAAGCACGGGGCGACTATTCGGCCATGCTCGAGGCGGCCAAGGCCCTCTACAAGCGCCGGCCCGATGCCGTTTCGGGCGCGAGGATCGCCGAGGCGTACTGGGGGAGGATCCTCCAGCTCCGGGAGAAGGGGCTCTACCGGGAGGCCACCGCCCTGCTCCCGCTCCGGGACCGGTACCGGCCCGGGGAGCGGTCGCCCGGCGAGCGGTCTGTCGAAGAGCGAAGGACCCGGTTCCACCTGCTCCTGCACGCTGGGCAGGTCGAGGCCGCGGCCAAGGAGCTCCACGGCTGGCCCGGCACCGCCGAGGATGCCGATCTCCTGCGGGCCGACCTCCTGATCCTCTATCCCCAAGCCGCCCACCTCTGCGGCGCGGACTCCGAGGGCCGCCTGGCCGCAGGCCTCCAGGCGGTACAGCACGCGCTTGCCGCCTACGACCGCGAGGACGACGGCGCCGCCTTCGAGGCGCTCAAGACGCTGGGCCTCAAGTCGCCCTTCCGCCAATGGCGACTCTTTCTCCGGGGCGCCATCGCCTTCCACCGGTGCGACGACGAGGCCGCGGGCCAGGCTCTGAGCGCCATCCCGGCTGAAACCGCCGCCGGGGAGCTCGCGGGGGCGTTCCTGCGAGCGTTGGCCGGCGGCGCTTCCGACCCCCTCGCGACGCAGCCGATCCGTGCGGAGTCCGCCTCCCTGGAGTCGAGGAGGGACGCCCTTCTCAGGGCTGGAGGCAGCCGCGACTTCGGCGCCCTGCTGTCGTCGGCCCAGACCCTCGTGGGCGCAGCTCCGAGCGAACCGCGGATCCAGCGGCTCGTGGCGCTCTTCCTGTGGCACTGCCTCCTCCAGCATCGGGGAAAGGACCCCTCCCGGCAGTGGCCGGCGGTGAAGTCCTTCTTCCGGGGGAGAATTGTCGACGACAGTCACTTCAGCCGCACCAAGGCCCTGACGCTCGAGCAGATGGGCGGCTGGGAGGAAGCCGAGGAGTGCTGGATGAACTTCGCCGAGGGCGTGGAAGCAGGCAGGGTGAGGCTTCCTCCGGGGGCCACCCCGGAGCAGGCCCGAGCCCGGGTCCACCTGCAGGCCGCCCGCGACCTGGTCAAGGCCCAGGCCGAGGCGAGGGGAAACCCCTTCGCCTTCGAGGAGCCCCGCCACTCGAAGGTTGAGGACCACCTGGAACGAGCGATCGAGCTCGACCCCGCCCGTCCCGACCCCTGCCTCGCAGGTCTCGCCGTGGCCCGCGACGAATGGGGCGACCTCAAGCGAGCTGGCCATTGGGCCGACCGGCTCGCGGAGTGCTTCCCCGAGCACCTGGAGGGCCTTTTGCTCGCCGCGGACGTCGCACTCAGGAGGCGGGTGTTCCGGAAGGCGCTGGGCTTCCTCCGGCGGGCCGAGGCAGTGGAGCCCCTCCACCCCGAGGTACGGCGGCTCAAGGGGGAGGCCCTGCTCCTCTCGGCCCGAAAGCGCACTGCGGAGCGAAAGCACGACCTCGCGCGCAAAGACTACCAGGCGGCCCTTCCCTTCCAGGAGGCAAGGCGGGTGCCGGCGGTGCGGTTGGAGCTCGGGTGTCTGGAGCTCGTCGCCGGGTGCCGCGCCGAGGGCGAAGCTCTGGTGGGCGAGGCCGTCGCCGGCCTCGGGGCAGGCGCCGGTGTCTGGTTTCGCGCAACCATCGAGGGCCAGATCCAGGGCGTGGACCCGAAGCTCCGCGGGGAGTGGTCGGCGCGACTCGACGAGTTGCTAGCCCAGCCCGAGCGCGGCGCGGCGCTGGAGCTCGCGGCGGTGTACCGGGAGTACGAGCGAGACGCGCGAGCAGGCCGGACGTTGGACCGGACTCGGCTCACCCGCTACCTCGCGAAGTGCACACACCTCGTCTACACCTCCGAGGAAGCCCTGAACCTCTGCCATCTCCTCCACGACCTTGAGGCCACTTCGGCCCTGGGAGCGCTGGCCCGGCGTTCTCGGGAAACCCACCCGGGGGATTTCCACTTCCCCACCTTCGAGATCCTGGCTCGTCCCAACCTCTTGCCGGGAGATATCGAGAGTCTGGAGGACTGTCGCGAAAAGGCGCTCGCGGCAGGGGACGAGCGGTTCGCCCGGCTCATCGGAGGCGTCCTGGCCGCCCACGAGCCGTGGGATGACGACGATGGCTGGGGCGACGAAGGAGAAGGCGACGAGCTTGGGCTGCCCGGGGGCATGCCCCGCGAGCTCCTCGACGCGATGCGCGAACTCCTCGAGGGCGCGCTGGGACCGCCCGCGCCGCCGCGCGGGCGCCGCGCCAAACGCCCGCGCCGCCAACTCGGCCTCTTCGGAGACGACGAATGATCTTCGATCCGTACTCGGTGCTCGACCTCCCCGAGGACGCGGAGGACGAGGCGATCCGCGCCCGGTACCTGGAGCTCGTGCGCCGCTACCCGCCCGATCACCATCCGGAGCGGTTCCGAGCCGTCCGCGAAGCCTACGAGCTTGTCCGGGACGGAGACCGGCGCCTCAACTTCACCCTCTTTCACGTGGTCCGCAATCCGGACCTGAAGGCCAACTGGGAAGCCATCGAATGGAAACCCGAGACGAGACGCCGGCCGAAGAGTCAGGAGCTCCTGGAGAGGCTTCGGCCCAGGAAGTGACCGGAGACCCTGGAGGGGAGGCCCTTCGCGAGGAGTTCGCACGGTGGCTCCTCGAAGCGCACGCCCGGGCCGTAGCAGCGTCACCCGAGGAAGCGGGAGCCGAAGAAGCGGAGCCCGAGGAGGGGCTGCCGGACCTCTGGTCCTTCTACGGTGCGCTCGCCGCCCTCAAAGAGGAGGTGCGGCGCGACGCGCGCCAGAGCCGGCGGGCGTTGGAGGAGAGCGCGCAGAGGGCGCAGGACAGCGAAGCGTGGCTGCGTCCCGAGCTGGAGGCGCTGCGCGGCCAGGTCGCCCGCCTCGCGGGCGAGGCGCACGCCGAGGCCCGCCGCCGAGACCTTCTCGAGCTCGTGGGGCTTCGGGACCGGGCGGCCCTCGCCGCTTCGGCGTTCGCCGCCGCCGGGCGCGGAGGGCTCCGGGTACGCCTCTCCGGGCTCGCCCCGCTGCTCGCCTCCCTCGCTCAGGGCCAGGAGATGCTTCTCAACCGGTTCGACGAGCTGCTGCTCGCCCGAGGGGTGACGGTCTTTGCCACCCGGGGCCGGCCTTTCGACCCGGAGACGATGAAGGCCGTTGAGGTGGACCCGGCGCCGGGCGTTCCCGAGGGGACCGTCACCGAGGAGCTGCGGCCGGGATATGAATGGGAAGGTCGGACGTTGCGGGCCGCAGAGGTCCGGGTCGCCCGCCACGCGAACGGAAGGTAGGTCCATGGAGCCGATCCTGGGAGTCGACTTGGGCACCACCAACTCTGAGGTGTGCGCGATCGTGGGCGGCCAGCCCCGCGTGCTCGGCGCCCCGGGGGAGAGGATCCTTCCTTCCTTCGTGGGCCTCTCCCCCGAAGGCAAGCTCCTCGTGGGCCCCGAAGCCAAGAACCAGTACGTGCTCTACCCCGAGCGAACCGTCAAGTCCATCAAGCGCAAGATGGGGACCGGCGAGCGGGTCCGGCTGGGAGACGAGGAGTACACACCCCAGGAGATCTCGGCGCTGATCCTGAAGAAGCTCAAGGCCTTGGCCGAGGCCGAGCTGGGGGTGGCCGTGGGACGGGCGGTCATCACGGTGCCCGCCTACTTCTCCGACGCCCAGCGTCAGGCCACCCGCGACGCCGGCGAGCTCGCGGGTCTCGAGGTCGTCCGGATCATCAACGAGCCCACGGCCGCGGCCCTGGCCTACACGGCCGGTTCCACCGCGAGGGAGAACGTGCTCGTCTATGACCTCGGGGGCGGGACCTTCGACGTGTCGGTGGTCCGCATCGAGGAGGGTGTGGTGGAAGTGCTGGCGAGCCACGGCAACAACCACCTGGGAGGTGACGACTTCGACGCCAAGATCCTCGCCTGGCTCGAGGAGCGGTTCCAAGAAGAGCGCGACTTCGACCCCTCGGCCGATCCTCGGGTCCGGGCCCGTCTCCTGCGGGCCGCCGAGGCCGCGAAGATCCGCCTCTCCGAGGCTCCGTTCGCCCGGGTCCAAGAGGAGTATCTCGCCGAGGTGGACGGGTTGCCCGTCCATCTCGACGTGGAGCTCGGCCGCCGAGACTTCGAAGAGATGATCCGCCCCTACGTCGACGAAACCCTGGCGGCCATCCACACCGCGCTCGACGGCGCGGGGCTCCTCTCGGGCCAGATCGACCGCGTGCTTCTCGTGGGCGGCGCCACCCGCACGCCGCTCATCGCGGAGACCATCCGGCAGACGTACGGCCTCGACCCCCACTCCGAGGTCGACCCCGACCTCTGCGTGGCGCTCGGCGCGGGGGTCCAGGCGGGGATGATCGGAGGCGAGCGGGTCGGCCCGGTGCTCGTCGACGTGACGCCTTACACCTTCGGGACGAGCGTCCTCGCGGACCTCGACGGCGAGCTCTATCCCTTCGTATACCACCCGCTGATCCCGAGGAACACGGCGATCCCGGTCAGCCGCAGCGAGGTCTTCTATACCGCGGCGGACTTTCAGGAAGTCGTCGAGGTCAATGTGTACCAGGGCGAGAACCGCGACGCCGTGGAGAACATCCGGGTCGGCCAATTCCTCGTAGAGGGATTGAGCCGCGCGCCGGCGGGCAACGAGATCGTGCTCCGTTTCGACCTCACGATCGACGGCATCCTCAAGGTCACCGCGGTGGAGAAGCGCACGGGCAAGCAAAAGCACATCACCATCGAGAGCGCTCTGTCCCGGTTCGAGGCCGAGGAGATCGGTGCGGCGAAGGAGCGGCTGGCCGGACTGTGGGAGGAGGAAGAGGGCGAGCCTGCTCGGCCCGGCGAGCCGGCCGGGCCCGCGGCGGCCGGCGACGCCGAGGAGCGCCACGAGACCGTGCGGGCCCGGGCCGTGATGGAGAAGGCCCGCGGGATGATGGCCGAGATCCCTGAAGACGACGTGGATACGGTCGTCGGCCTCCTCGAGCGGATCGAGGAAGCCCTCGCCTCGGGCGACCGGGAAACCGCCCGGCAAGCGACCGACGAGCTCTCCGACATCCTCTTCTACCTCGAGTAGGCCCGTGGCCGACGTCTGCCCCGTCTGCAACGCACCCTTTCGGGAGGAGCCCTCCTGCTACCGGTGCAAGGCCGACCTGACGGCCCTCTTCGAGCTCCGAAGAGGCACCGCCCGGCTCCTCGCCCGCGCCCGGAGCGCCTGCCGGGCCGGAGACCTGGCCCGGGCGTTCGACCTCGCCCGTGGCGCCCAGGCCCTGCGCCGCACCGCGGAGGGCGAGGAGCTCGAGCTCCTCCTCCTCTTCCGCACCGGCCGGCCCGACGATGCCTACCGGCGCTGGCTGGCGCGGCGAGGGTGAGCTCGAACGGAGACCGTGCCTCTTCTGTCCTTCCTCCGTCTGTTCTTCTTGCTTTCCCCTCCTCCGTGAAGTACCAAAGGCCGATCGTGAGTCAACGCCAGCCGGCCCCGCCCCGGGGCCCGGAGCCCGCATGCCCCAACACAAGCACACCTTCGCCACGATCTACCAAGACGCCGACGCGCCCGAGCACTTGGCCATGTTCGGCCCAGCGGCCATTCAAGAGCTCGAAGGCGCCCTGACCGACCGGGGTGGCAAGCCCTACCTCCCGTGCCGCGCAACCGGCAAGGAGAAGCAGGCCAAACCGGAGGAGGTGGTCCGGCAGCTCTGGCTGCGTAGGCTCTCCGAGCATTACGGCTACCCGGCGTCTCGCGTCGCCGTTGAGGTGCCCATCACCTTCGGCCGCGACACGAGCAAGCGCACCGACATCGTGGTTTGGGACAAGGACCGGCCGAACGTTCCATACCTCGTCGTCGAGGTGAAGAAGCTCAAGGAGAAGGAGGGCAAGGAGCAGCTCAAGAGCTACTGCCACGCCACCGGCGCGCCGCTGGCGCTGTGGTCCGACGGCACGCGTTTCACCGCCTGGCACCGCAAGAACCCGAACTACTTCGTCGAAATCCCCGACGTCCCCGCGGTGGGCCAGACCATCGAGGAGGTGGCCGAGAAGCCATGGACGCTGGACAACCTCCTTCAGTTCGAGAAGGACCGGGAAGAGGAGGGCACCCGCGCCAAGTCGCTCAAGGACCTCATCCTCGACATGGAGGACGAGGTGCTGGCGAACGCCGGGGTGGACGTGTTCGAAGAGGTCTTCAAGCTCGTCTTCACCAAGCTCTACGACGAGCTCTCGGCCTACTCCGGTCGCACCAAGCAGCTCCGGTTCCGCAACACCAATACCGCCTCGGAGCTGCGCGACCGCATCCAGAACCTCTTCGCCGAGACCCGCAAGAAGTGGGGAGGCGTCTTTCCCGCTGACGAGCGGATCAAGCTCACGCCCGACCATCTTCAGGTGTGCGTGGGCTCGCTGGAGAAATACAAGCTCTTCAACTCGAACCTCGACGTCATCGACGAGGCCTTCGAGTACCTCGTCAACCAGTCGTCCAAGGGCGAAAAGGGCCAGTACTTCACGCCCCGGTGGGTCATCGACATGTGCGTCCAGATGCTCAACCCCCAGGAGCACGAGACGCTGATCGACCCGGCCTGCGGGTCGGCGGGGTTCACGGTGCACGCCGTTTTCAAGGTCTGGCACGACATCCTGCGGGACGAAGGGCTGGCGGCGTCGCACCTCTTCACCGTGGAGAAGAAGCCCCCGCGCTGCATCGACTACGTGAACGAGAAGGTCTTCGCCATCGACTTCGACGAGAAGTCGGTGCGGGTGGCTCGGTGCCTGAACCTCATCGCCGGCGACGGCCAGACCAACGTCCTTCACTTGAACACGCTCGATTGGAAGAAGTGGGACGAAACCGTCAAGGAGCGCCCCTGGCAGAAGACGTACCTCCCGGGCTGGAACAAGCTCACCGAGCTTCTGCCCGACCCGGAGGGGACGGACTACCGACGCTTCGGGTTCGACGTGCTCATGGCCAATCCGCCCTTCGCGGGCGACATCAAGCAGTCCGACCTGCTCTCCCTCTACGAGCTCGGTCACAAGACCAACGGCAAGGCCGAGAGCAAGGTGGGCCGCGACCTGCTCTTCATCGAGCGAAACCTCGACTTCCTGCGCCCCGGCGGCCGCATGGCGATCGTGCTGCCCCAGGGCCGATTCAACGACGCCTCGGACAAGCGCGTGCGCGAGTTCATCGCGGAGCACTGCCGCATCCTCGCGGTGGTGGGCCTGCACCCCAACACGTTTAAGCCCCACACCGGAACGAAGACGAGTGCGCTCTTCGTGCAGAAGTGGAACGACGACCCCGGCGCCGGGCCCCTGTGCCCCCGGGTCGAGGACTACAACATCTTCTTCGCTACCCAGCGCCTGCCGTCGAAAGACTCGTCGGGCGACAAGATCATCGCCAAGGACAAGGACGGGAAGGCCTTGCGCGACACCCACGGCCACTGGGTCGTCCAACACGACCTCTTCAACCATGATGGGCTCACACAGGACGGCATTGCCGAGGCCTTCGCGGAGTTCGCCAGGAAGGAGAAGCTAAGTTTTTTCGGCTAGGCCCCTTCGACGAGGCCCGGTACCGGGCGTTGTTGGAGGGGCTGGAGGTTACGGAGAGCAAGCTGTCTGACCTGGAGAGAACGCTTCGGTTGGACGCCGAGTTCTTTCGGCCGGAGTACCTCCATTCGCGGCAGCTACTAGATCAGGTGAGGACCGAGTCGCTCAATCAGGCGGTGAAGCTCTCCGACGGAAACCATTTAGATCGCCGTGGTGCCCTCTGAAGGTCATCTTCCCATGGTGGGGTCAACGGAGTTCATCGTCCTGCGGCCAAGAAAGAAGAGCGTTCGAGTTGAGGCCATGCTTGTCTATCTCCGGTCGCCTCTACCTCAAACCGTGCTCAAGTGGTCGCAGGACGGGTCGAACCACCCTCGCTTTCACGAGGATGAGCTCTTGAATCTCCGCGTCCCCGACGCAGTCGTCACCCATCAGGACGAGATCGCCGGAAAGGTCGATGTAGCGTTGTCTTGCCGCAAGCAAGCCCACATCCTCTTGGACCGCGCCAAGCGCGCCGTGGAGATCGCCATCGAGGAGAGCGAGGCGGCGGCACTGGCGTACCTGAATGAGGGTGGGTCCGAAGGTAGGAGCGCCCTCCGGGGCGCGATTCCGGCCGCGAGGCCGGACCCGGATGGTGCCCCTTCGGGGCAGTTCGCGCCCGGGAGGGCGCTCCTACAGGGAGGCGCCCGGCCGGTGGTCTATCCGACGGAAGAAGAGCCGGTCCGTCGGGGCGAGCCCCGACCTACGAGTGCGGCCAGGGCCGCGCCGCGGGCGGCGCTCCCACGGGATCGGCACGCGCCCCGCCACATCCCACAGACGATCCTCTCCCACATGGAGCCCGACCGCGCCTTCTCCCGCGCCGAGCTCTGCGACGCCTTGCGCCTCACCCCCGCCGAGTGGACCTGGGCCATTCGGGAGCTGAAGGAGTCCGGTAAGGTGGTCCAGACCGGGGAGCGCCGTGGGGCACGGTACGCTCTGGCGGGCGGGAGGTGAGTCGATGATCCGCCTGAAGGTCTTCATCAGCTCGGTCCAGAAGGAGCTTCGTGAGGAGCGCGCCTCCCTGGGCGGGATGCTCGCGACCGATCCGTTCCTCTCTTCCAGCACCGTTCCGCGCCTGTTCGAGGAGTATCCGGCGCCGCTGCGCCCCAACAAGCGGGCCTACCTCGACCTGCTGCGAAGCTGCCACGTGTACCTCCTGGTGATGGGCCGGGAGTATGGGGACCCGCAGGCGGACGGCCTGTCTGCCCCGCACCAAGAATACCGGCTCGCTCAGGAGCTCAGGCTTCCGATGCTGGTCTGCGTGAAGGGGGACAGCCAGTTCGAGCGCGAGGAGATGCAGACCGCCTTCTTCGAGGAAGTGCGGAAGGCGGGTCACACCTACAGCCGATTCGCCTCGACGAACGAGCTCCTTCACAAGGCGCGGGCGCGGCTGGTCGAGTACCTGGAACGTACCGTCGAGACGGAGCCGACACAGCAGCAAAACGTGCAGGCCCGCGAGACCAGCCGGGCAGCGTCCGGCTTTGAGCGCCAGCCGGTCGGCTCCCTCGGGTAGAGGGGCAGCGGCATTCGTCGGATGCGGGAAGCCATGATGGGCCAGGGCCTCGACGTCCCGCGTTTCGCCTTGGTCGAGGATGAGTTCACCGTGACGCTGCCCGGGCGCCGCTCTGCGGCGGTTGAGCGCCCCGAAGGGGCCCCCAGGCACCAGGATCCGTTGCAGCGTGAGCCCGTTACGGATCGGCAGAAGCAGATCCTTCGCCAAGTCTTGGAGGCTGACTTCGTGACGAGCGCAGCTTGCGTCCAGGCGTTGGGTATTGCCAAAGACACGGCCTGGCGGGACCTGAACGACCTCATCGCGCAGGGCTATGTCCGCGTTACGGGCGCCGGTCGCGCCTCGCGATACGTGGCCGAACCGCGACTCCAGGCGATTCTTTCGTCCGATGGTCAGACGCAAAGCGGACGTAAATCAGACGAAAGTCCCACGCATCCGACGCAAGGCGGCCGCAAACCGTCTACGTCACGAGTGACGGGGGCGACTTCGGGTGGGAACGAGGAGGTTTGATGAGCCCTGCTCGGGAGGACCTTGATCGCGACGCCCATTCCCGCGCCGAGCTCTGCGACACCCTGCACCTCACCCCCCCGAGTGGATCTGGGCCATCCGGGAGCTGGAAGAGTCTGGTAAGGTGGTCCAGACCGGGGAGCGCCGGGGAGCGCGGTACGCGCTACCCCCCATGACCCAGCTCCCCCTCGACCTCGGCCGCAGGGGACTCCGGGTGCCGGCGCGGAAGAAGAAGGACGGAACCTCCGCTGTGCTGCTGGCCAGGACGCGGGAGACCGGCCAGAGGGAAGAGGCAACGCGTTGAGCCTCACCTTCGATGAGAGGAGAAGGAGCATGCTCGCCTACAAGAAGATCGTAACGGTCGAGGACCCGGACCGGGTCGTGCTCTCGGGACTTCCATTCCGCCGGGGGCAGCGGGTGGAGGTCGTGATGCTCGCCGAAGAAGACGAACCCCGGTCCGCTGCGGAGGACCTGCGGGGGCTTCTCCAGGCCACCCAGGCGCTGCCGGCGGCCCGCGACATCAGCGACGAGGAGATCGCCGAGGAGGTGGTAGCCTACCGGGCCGGGCGATGAAGGTCGCCATCGACACCAACGTGCTCGTCTCGGCCGCACTACGAGACAAGGCGCCCGAGCGGGTGACCCTGTTCGTCGTTGAGCACCCCGATTTCGACTGGGTCGTCTCGCGGGAGATTCTCGAGGAGTATCGAGACGTGCTGGCCCGGCCGAAGTTCGGACTGCCGGCGGACCTCCTCCAGCGATGGTACTCGCTGCTCGACCGCGTGGCCGTTGTCGTGGACGTCGCAGTGAGCGTGGACTTCCCGCGCGACAGGAAGGATGCCAAGTTCCTCGCCTGCGCGGTCTCCGCCGCCGCGGACTACTTCATCACTGGCGATCGGGACTTTGAGCACGCCCAGAAGCTGATGAAGACGACGATTCTCTCCGTGGCACTCTTCGACAAGCTTGTCTGCGGGGCCTGGAAATCGCAGTGATCCAACGCTTCTCTTCCCGCCGGCAGCGCCTGGACCAGTCCTTTCTCACAGCGAGGCTGACCGGCGCCCAGGCCTACGACCGGATCGCGGGTTACTTCCGATCGTCCATGTTG
>JACRCS010000369.1 GCA_016218905.1 Deltaproteobacteria bacterium | reverse complement strand
GTCACCCGAACGAACGCCTCGGGGGTGTGGAGTCGGAGAGCGCCCAGATGGAACCAGCCGTCCTCGAGGCCTCTCTGAAGCTGGGCGGTGGCCTCCGTGAGTGGGCGGATCTCCCGGCGCAGGCCGAAGTAGAAGAGCGGCGTGAGGAGGAACACCGGCAGCGCCACCGCAGCGAAGAGGGGCATCTGCTGCAGGCCCAGGGCGTAGCCCGGCTCGAGGTACCCCACCCTCAGGTAGCCCGCGACCTGCCCGTCGGAAAGGATCGGAACGCAGAAGTCGCGAAACAGTGGGCCGCCGCCGGGGGCGGGGGCGGGGGCGGGCCGCTCCTGGAGCCAGAGGGACGCGGTGAGGGGCAGGGGCGGAACGACCGTCTCCGGCGCCGTCACCTGAACGACAGGCTGCCCGCGGGGGTCCACCACCACGCTGTACGCGAACCCAGAGGTCTCCTGGCTGAAGCGAAGCGTCTGGAGCACCCCCTGCTGGGCGTGTTGGGAGACGAGCTGGTCGTACGGGATGCTGGCCAGGAGCCGCGCGAGGCTCACGCCCTGGGCCCGGATCTGCTGGCGCCGGGTCTGTCGTTCGTACTGGAACAGCAGCCCGGTGATCACCAGGATCACGACCAGGGACGACGCGATCATCAGAAGCCCCAGACGCTCGCTTCGGGTCATGCGGTGGTTTCCCCTTGATGAGGACCAAGAGTTCGTTCGGGTCGGTGGAGAATCGGCGTCGACGAATGGGAGGTGCGCTGGCGCGCGCCTTCCGAGAAGGACTCCTGGCTCTGTATCCTTGTTTCGGACGACGCGGCAGAAACTTGAGCGTCGCGGCAGGCTTTTGGGCCCGACACCGGCACGAGCGTTGAAAGCCGCCTGCGGTGGCGTCCGGGGATCCGCGCGGCCCTTCCGACGTGCTCGACCGGTTGCGCCCGTCCAGGCGTGGAGGTGAACTCCCGTCCATCCCTTGCCTTGGGCCGAGGCTCCCGGTCATGCCGTCGGTCGGGTCCTGGAGCTCCGGGAGTAGACGCAAAGAGAGGGCCCCTTCCGGGGCCCTCTCGCTGTGTGCCGTCGCGACGAAGCGCCCTTCACAGTCCGATCTTCACCGTCAGGCTCACGTACGGGCCCTGCTGCGTGGCGTCGAGGGCCAGGTCGCCGCTGGATCCCACCATGTCGCTCGCATCCGCCTTCAGTTTGATGTAGCGGTACCCGACCGCCACGTCGACGAAGGGGAAGGGGCTGTAGATCACCTCGCCGAAGGCGTCCACCGCCGAGTTGCCCCGGTACCCGATCCACAGGCCCCGCGCGCGGGCCTCGACCAGATCCGCCAAGATGCCCACGTGGGCGCCGACCCCGATCATGGGCACGGCCAGCTGGAACGACTCTCTGACGCCCAGGGGCAGCTTCGCCTTCCCGTCCAGGTACTTCAGCTGCAGCGCGGGCCCGAACGAAGTCCCGGCGATCCAGTTCTCCAGGTCGATCAGGTCCCACTGGTAGGTGGCCTCGAACTGATCGTACTTGAGGGACGAATCGTCCGTGCCCTCGTAGTCGGCGCGGTAGCCGGCGAGGCTCAGGTGGTGGTCGCCGAGCTGGGCGAACACCTCGGCGCCGGGGATCCCGCGGTCCATGCCGTCGTCGAACTCCAGGTCGCCCTGGAGGTCGAAGCTCTCCGACCCGGCCACGCTGAGGTCTCCGCCAAGCCGCGGTGCCCAGTAGGAGCCGCGGACGCCGACCTCGGTGCCGAGCAGGGCCTGGGCCGACAGGGGAGCGGCCAGCAGCGCGGCCGCAGCGGCGAAGGATGTGATCTTCATTCGGACTCCTCCTCGGTCAGGGGCAACGGCGCCCCGCGGTGTCTGGGGTTGGATGGTGTTCCTGCCACGTTTCGGCACTTCGGGGCGAGGGCTTGACCGCCGCCCGGGCGCTGATAGGTTGGCTTCTCCCCCACCCCCACGCGGAGGAGAGAGAGCCATGCTCGACAAGCGGAGTCTACACCTGAAGGTCCAGGAGTTGTGCGACTGTTACGCCGGCACCGACTACCTGAAGGAGATGTGCCTCGTGCCCAAGGAGCCCGACCCGACGGAGGCGGCCCTCAAGTGGATCGCGCTCGCCGTGCTGCACGGGATCAACTCCAACGCCGACAAGATCAAGATCAGCCGGTCCGAGGCCGGCGCGGTCACGGTGACGGCCGAGTACCGCAAGGCGACCCTCCCCACTCCCGGTGACGAGATCGGGCGGGCCGTCCTCGAGGCGGTCCGCCAGATCGTCCACTTCGAGAAGGACAAGGAGAAGGGGCCGCTGGCGCTCGGCGTCCGCAACGACAGCCTGGAGCTCGAGGTGTCGACCAAACGCAAGGACGGCGGCGAGTCGGCGACCCTCGCCTTCCCGAGGTAGGTGCTGCGCCGCCGCTCACACCTTGGCCAGCGCCCGGAGCTCCGCCATCAGGTGCTCGAACCCGCCCGGGTCCAGGGACTGGGGGCCGTCGCACAGGGCGCGGCCGGGATCGGGGTGGACCTCCACCATCACGCCGGCCGCACCGACGACCAGCGCGGCTTTGGCCATGGGGACCACGAGGTCGCGGCGCCCCAGTGCGTGGCTCGGGTCCACGATCACGGGCAGGTGCGTCGCGCCCTTGAGGTACGGCACCACGCCCAGGTCGAGCGTGTTTCGCAGCGCCCGCTCGAAAGTGCGGATGCCCCGCTCGCACAGGATGACCTGGGAGTTGCCCTCGAGCAGGATGTACTCGGCCGCGGCCAGAAACTCCTCCAGGGTCGCGCTCATGCCGCGCTTCAGGAGCACGGGCTTTCCCACTCGGCCGACCTCCTTCAGGAGGTCGAAGTTCTGCATGTTCCGGGCGCCGACCTGCAGGCAGTCGGCCACGGCCGCCACCCGCTCGAGCTGGTCGATGCGCATCACCTCGGTCACGATCGGAAGACCCGCGGCGCGGCCGGCCTCGCCCAGGTACTCCAGGCCCTCGTAGCCGAGTCCTTGGAAGGCGTGGGGCCCGGTGCGCGGCTTGAAGGCGCCGCCTCGCAGGAGGTGCGCCCCGGCGGCCTTCACCGCCCGCGCGGCGGCCAGAACCTGCTCGCGGCTCTCCACCGCGCAGGGGCCCGCGATGACGACCGGCTTCTCCCGCCAGCCTACCCGGACGCCGCCGACGTCGACCACCGTGTCCTCGGGGTGGAAGTCGCGGCTCACCAGCTTGTAGGGCTTCGTCACGTGAATGAGCTCCTGAATACCGGGCAGATCCCGGAAGGGTGCCTCGTCCACGTACCCCTGGTTACCGAGGACCCCGATCGCGACCCGGTTCTCGCCGGGGATCGGCTGGGGCGTCAGGCCCAGGCCCCGGATGGTCTCGAGGACGGCGTCGACCTGGCCCTGGGTGGCGCTGTGTTCCATTACGATGAGCATGGGGTTCTCCTCCCGACGGTGGCGTGGGGGCATTCAAACAGGAACCCGTCGCCGGATCAAGGCATAGGGCGCGAAAGGCTCAGTCCCGTCGACGTCCGATGGCAAAGGCCTGGCGCTCTCTGTAGCCGCCCCCCCAAGATGGTGTCTACTCGCGTGGCGAGCGATGCCGGGTCACCGAGCGTCCGGTGGCCGGTCACGCCGATACGGATTCGGAAGGGAATCACGGAAGCATCACGTTCCCCATCCGTTCTGACCACTGCCTCCGAGCTGAGAGGGTCTGGCTTCCTTGATGCTGTTTGCAGCTTGATAAACCTGGGGCCAACTTGGATCAATCACTCTTCTTCGCAGCGGATCACCCCCTGAAGCCGGCGGCAAAGAGGGAGTCCGAGCTCCCACCGGCAGTTTCCTTCCGCCGCCGCGCGTCGCCGCGGTGCTTTGCGCGAACCATTCGCGCACACGCTGAGACTATCTCACGCACGCGGCATCCTCCCTTTGATTTCCCCTTCCCCCGCGAAGCCTGGGCCGATCCTCGCCTCCTCATCCAAATGCCCCTCGTGCCGCAAGCCGCACCGCTTCAACCCGTTCATCGTCGACAACCGGGATCGTTTCCCTTGAGCGATCCGCGCTAGGAGGAGGTCGAGCGGGCGGCGGAGATCGGGAGGGGGGAAATGCTCGGGAGACGGCGGGAAGCGGGAAGACGACGGAGATCGCGTCCAATAGATCGAGACACTGCTCTTCGGTGGAAGGGAGGCAGTGCCCGGGCAGAGCCGTGCCGCCTATTCCCAAGTGGCCGCTCAGTCCGCGAGCCGTTTCCACTCTTCTGCGGAAACTGGCCGCCCGAAAATCTCCTCTACCTCGCTCAGCATCACCCTCAACTGGGGAACGGAGAACTCCTCGTTGGAGGGGATGCTCAGGCGGTGTCCGCGGAACACCATGAACTGATGCCTCGTGCCCGAGTACGGACCATCGAACCCGAGTCCCCGGAGGCGCCTGACGAAGTCACGCCTCTTACAAGGCGTCCAACGGCTCATGGACCGGTTTCACATTCAGGTTGACCGTCCCAAGCGGAGGAAGATCGTGACCGAGTTTGAGACCAACCAGGATCCAATCCTCCAAGGTCGACCGGATCTCGTCCTCGCATTCGCGAAGCGTCTTCCCGAAGGCGATGACCCCTTTGCAGGAAGGAATGCGGCCGGAGAATGTGCCGTCTTCGAGTTTGTCGTAGACGGCCTGAGCGAGAGCCTCTTCGATATAGCCCGTCAGGATGAAACGCAACATGGTGGGACCTCCGAGCATAGCCCGAAACGATTTGGCTATTCTCACCCCTGCTCCAGCAACGCGGCAAGCATGAATGGGGGGGACGGACGGGACGTTCCGGGGGGGCGGACGTTCCTGCCCTTTGTGCCTCTCGACGCAGCGGGAGCGGGTTGCCGGAGTCTGCCGACCGAGTATCCCGGCACAGGAACGGACCTGTCGCACTTCTCCTTCTGGGAAATACGGATGTGTTCGAAGTTCTCCTCCTCATAAGTTGAAATACCACCCATGAGCGACTCCTCCACCCAGCTGGTCGTCGCCCAGCCCGCCTACGAGTGGATGCTGGCGGTGCCGGACTCGGTCTGACTCGGAGCAGGCCGTTGAATGAGGCAGCCGATGGGGCTCGAAGGCTTGCAGGCGATGTGCGGCAACGCGGAGGATTCCTGGGCGGTCGCCCTCGAGATGCTCTTCCGCGAAGGAGAGGTTCAGGGGCCGTCCAGACAGCCGTCGAGATGGCTACAAGGGTTCGCAGGCGTCGACCTCGGTGCCGCCGGTGAGCTCCAAGACCTGCCTGGCGGTGATCGGCACGGCCGAGTGGTCGTTGCCCGCAGCCGCATTGACGACCGGGAAGCGGCGCAGGCTCGCGTCGACCACGACGCGGGTCGCCGCGGGGAGGAGGAACGGACACACCCCGCCCGGCGCGTAGCCCGTGTGGCGCTCCACCTCGTCGGGCGTGGGCAGGCGGACCTTGCCGGAGAGCCCGAGCGCCGCTTTGAGGCGGCTCCCGCGCACCTTCACGTCGCCGGAGGTGACCACGGCCACGGGCGTGGCGCCTATGACGAAGAGCACCGTCTTCGCGATCTCTCCCGGCGAGCAGCCGACCGCGCGGGCAGCGGTCTCCGAGGTCGGTGTCGGCGCCTCGAACTCCAGGACGGCAATGCCCCGCCCGGTCAGAAAGGCCTTGACGTCGTCGATGGTCGGCACGGCGGCACTCCTCGGAGATGCGGGCAGCGGACACCATAGTGGCCGGGCCCCAACCGCGTCAAGGTCACGGGTTGCGGAGCGCCGGGCGACGTTCTAAACTGACCGACCTCGCCCGGAACCCACCACAAGGAGGCTCGGCAATGCCCTCGTCCCGCTGCTGGAAGGAACTCTCGGCGATCGCCGTCATCTTCTCTCTCCTCTGCCTCGCCCTGCCCGTGCGCCCGGCCGCGGCAGCCTGGCTTCCCTCCCGCGCGGCGGCCCAAGACGCCAAAGGTCGGCTGGTGGCGCTTCTCGACCGTGAGGATGTGACCCGGGCGTTCGAGAGCCGGGGGATCG
>JACRCS010000359.1 GCA_016218905.1 Deltaproteobacteria bacterium | reverse complement strand
GTCATGCACGGGCCTTCGCTCAAGACCTTCGTCAACCGCATGAGCCCGGGCGGACTCCTGCTGCTCAACGCGGACGTCGTCTCCGACCGCCCGTCCCGCGGCGACGTGGAGGTCGTGGCGGTCCCCGCCGTGCAGCTCGCGGAGGAGATCGGCTCCGGCCGCTCCGCGAACATGATCATGCTCGGAGCGCTGGTGGGGCACTACGGGCTCGTCGCCCAGGACTCCGTACACAAAGCCCTGGAGCGGCTCTTCGAAGGAAAGAAGAAGCTGATCACGCTCAACGCCCAGGCGTTCGACCGCGGCTGCGCGTACGCGGCCGAGACGAAGAGGAAAGCATGACGACCCAGCTCTCCGTCCGACTCAAGGACCGCCCGGGGGAGCTCAGCAAGCTGAGCGACCTCATGGGCGCCAACGGCGTGAACATCCGCGCCTTCACCGCGTCGGTGCACGGCGACGATTCCCAGTTCCACATGGTGGTGGACGAGGTCGAGAAGGCGAAGGACGCGCTTCGCGCTCGTGGCTACGACGTTCACGAGCACGCGGTGGTCGTCGTCGAGGCACCGGACCACCCCGGCGGCCTCAACGCCATCCTCAAGCCCCTCAAGGAAGACGGCGTGAACGTCAGCTTCCTCTATCCCATGATCGGCCGCGACCAGGACGACGCCGTCCTTATCCTCGGGCCCGACGACGCCGAGCGCGCCGCCAGGGCGCTCCGACGGAACTATATCAAGATCCTGGAGTAGCCTCAGCGCGACAGGCCATGCTCGTGGTAACCGAGGGCCTTCCTTGATCCCGTGGCAACTCCTCGACTCCGCTCCTCCTCCTCGACGTCGACAACGGCCCCGAGGCGCTGACCCGCGGCGGAAACGACTGGCTCTACGGCCTCTCCGGCGTGGCGGCGGCCTTCGCCGCCCTCCGGCCGGGCGGCGTCCTGGGAGTGTGGTCCGCCGGACCGGACCGGAGGTTCGCCGAGGGCCTTTGCCAGGTGGGCTTCGCCGTGGAGGAGGTCCGCCCGCCGGCGCGCGGAACGGCCGGCGGGCGCCGGCACACCATCTGGCTCGCGTCGCGGGCGTCTTGAGGTTTGAGCGCCTTCGCTCAAGCTCCTCGACGGCTTCGTCGAATGAGTACCGAAACGGGATCCTTTCGTGGAGGGAAGTGAGGAGTCGAGATGGAGGATCTGCGAGGTTCGGAGACGTGGCGGGTATTTCGAATTCAGGCGGAGCTCATCGACGGCATCGAGACCCTCAACGATCTCGGTCCGGCGGTGAGCGTCTTCGGGAGTGCCCGCCTGCCCCCCGGCTCTCCCCACTACCGCAGCGCCGAGGCGCTCGCCGCCAGGCTCTCTCAGGCGGGTTTCGCCGTGATCACGGGCGGCGGTCCGGGAATCATGGAGGCTGCGAACCAGGGGGCCTTCGGCGGGAACGGCACCTCGGTCGGGTTGAACATTACCCTTCCCCGCGAGCAGCAGCCGAACCCGTTTCACGACGTCAGCCTGACGTTCCGGTACTTCTTCGTTCGCAAACTGATGTTCGTCAAGTACTCCATCGCCTTCGTCATCTGTCCCGGAGGGTTCGGCACCCTCGACGAGTTCTTCGAGGCGCTGACGCTCGTCCAGACCGAGAAGATCCGCCGCTTCCCGATCGTGCTCCTCGGGCGGGAGTACTGGTCCGGGCTCCTCGCTTGGATCCGGCAGGCGATGCTCGGGGCGGGCTGCATCGAGGAGCACGACCTCTCGCTCTTCCACGTGTGTGACGACCCGGAAGAGGCCGCGAACCTCATCATGAGCCATTACGTGGAGATCTCGAAGGAGGTCCCGGAAGACCGGCGCCGCCAGCCTCCGCGCCCGCACCGGCCGGAGGTGAAGGGCCCGGCCGTCCGCCTTCCTCTCGGGGAGTCGGTCTGAGGAGAGGGGGAGGGATGGCTCCCTCCCCCGAAGCGAGGACCAACGGTCAAGGGGTGACGATGGGGAATGGGGTCGCGTTCACCCAGGGCGACGCTCCCATGCCGTTCGCTGCCTGGACCCGGAAGTAGAGGGTGGCGTTGCGCGGCACCGGACCGGACGCCGACGTGCCGTTCGCGCCGATCGTGATCGTCCTCAGGTTCTGCGTGAAGGTCTCGTTCGTGGCCGCCTGGACCTTGTAGCTCGCCTCGTTGTCCGCGTTGTCGGTCCAGGTGAGGGTCGCGAGGTCGCTCGACGGCTGACTCGTCTCGGCCGTCACGGTAACTGCGGAGGGCGCGGCCGGCCGGGTAAAGGCCGGGCTGACCGTGTTCGAGGGGGCCGACTCCGTGGTGGCCAGCGCTGTCACGTAGTACGAGTAGGCGTTGGTGCTCGTCAGGCCGGTATTCGTGTAGCTCACGGTGCCGCCCGTCTCCGTCCGCTGTGTGCTGTTCCTGAAGACCACCGCGATCTGCGCGGCGGGAGCGCCGTTGACCGAACGCCAGACGGCGAAGCTCGACTCGTTGTTGGACTGGTCGATCCAGCTCAGCTTGACCGAGGTGGGAGCCATGATCGCCGCAGTCAGGTTGGTCGGAGCCGCCGGCGGGCCGGTCACCGAGACCTGGGCCGAGGTGGCGTAGGCCGAGGAGCCCGCCGCGTTCACTGCCGCGACGCGGTACTGGTATGTCGCCGACACGAGTCCCGTGTCGGTGTATGTGGTGGCGTTCGCGCTCGTTGTGACGATCGTGGAGTACGCGCCGCCGTTGAACGACCGCTGGATCACGAAGCCCGTCTCGTCCGCCGAGTTGTCCATCCAGGTGAGGAGCACCTGGGAGGCCACCGGCGAGGTCGCCACCAGGTCAGTCGGCGCGGGCAGAGTCGCGACCACGGAGACCGTATTGGAGACCGCGGAGGCCGAGGGACCGGCCGCGTTCACGGCTGTGACTTGGTACTGGTAGCTGCTGCCCGAGGCGACGGTGGTGTCCGTGTAGGTCACGGAGTCGGCGGCCACGGCGGCCAAGACCTCGAAGCCGGCGCCGTTCACGGAACGGTAGACGGCGAACTGAGTCTCATCCGTGGAGTTGTCCGTCCAGGTGAGCAGGACCTGCGGACCGTCCTGCACGGTCGCCACGAGATTCGTCGGCGCAAGCGGAGGGGCGAGCACGTCGACGACGTTCGAGGCCGCCTCGCTCGACGCACCCGCCGTGTTTACGGCGCTGATTCGATACTGGTAGCTTCCAGTCGCGAGGGGTGCGTCCGTGTAGCTCACCACGTCCGCCCCCAGCGTGAGCAGCATCTCGAACGGACCGCCGTTCACCGAACGCCGGAGCGTGAAACCGGTCTCGTCCGAGGAGTTGTCGGTCCACGTCAGGGAGACCCCCGAGCCCGACGCCGTCGCGACTAGGTCGCTGGGAGCAAAGGGCGGTGGCGGCATGGCGGCTTCGTTCGAGAAGCCGGAGGACGCCGTGACCGTCGGAAAGCCTCCGCGCACGATCTCATTGATCTCGGGATCGGCGTAGTCCCAGGTATCGCCGACGACGTTGATGGCCTGGACGCGGTAGCTGTAAGCGCTCTCGTCGGCCCCGACCGGGTCGCTGTAGCTGAGCGTTCCGCCGATCTCCGGGCCGGTCGTGGAAGGGAGCGTCGCGAGGACGGTCCACGCTCCCGCGACGCCGCCGGTCCGCTGGACCACGAAGGCCGTCTCGCTTCGCGAGTTGTCTCTCCAGGTGAGGTCGACCACCCTGCCGTCGCCACTGCCCACGACGTCCACCGCCAGGTTCGAGGGGCTTACCGGCGGCAGGGCGATCAGCACCGGCCGCATCATGTCCATCTCCTCGTGGCTGAGGATGTGGCAATGGTAGACGTACTCCCAGCCGAAGTTGACGTAATGATTGACGATGTCCACGGGCTCGGCGGCCGGGTTGAACGCGTTCATGCCCAGTGCGAGCTGGTCGGCCAGTGTGGAGCTGGCCAGGATCGCGCCCTCCGGGGCCATCGGACTCAGGAGTCGGATGCTGTTCGGCACGTCGAAAGGCAAGGTCGGGATGACCGGCCTCAGCGCCACGATCGTGTCCTCGAGCGGGCTGATTCGCACCGTGTCCTTCCAGCCGAGCTCGTTCGGGTCGGGGGGGATGACGATGTTGTCCCAGGTCACCCGGTTGAGCAGTTGGACGTCATAGAGGTGAAAGTGGATCGGGTGGGTGTCCACGCCGTTGTGGGTGATCTTCCAGATCTGGGTGCCGTCGGACGCCGAGGCGATGGGGCTGACGGTGGCGCCCTTCGGCAGGTTGG
>JACRCS010000358.1 GCA_016218905.1 Deltaproteobacteria bacterium | reverse complement strand
GCTGGCTCCTCGGCGCCCTCTTCGGGGATCCCGCCTGGCTTCCCTGGCCTCACCCTGTGGTGCTCATGGGCCGAGGAGCGGACCGGCTCGAAGCGGCGTTGCGAAGACCCGGCGACTCGCCTCGTCGCCTGCAGGTTCTGGGAGCCCTCTTCTGGGCGGCCGTCGTCGGGGCGAGCCCGGCGGCCGCGGGGGCGAGCCTCTGGTTGGCCTTGGCCGTGCATCCGATCTTGCGTCGCGCGGTCACGACCTACTTGTGCTGCGCATGCCTCGCCACCCGGTCTCTCGACCAGGAGGCCCGCCGCGTAGCGCGGCTTCTGGCCCGAAACCGCCTGGCAGGAGCCAGGGACGCGGTAGCCCGAATCGTCGGACGAGACACGCGGAATCCTCGCCCGAGCGAAGTCTCCAGGGCCGCCATCGAAACCGTCGGGGAAAACGCTTCGGACGGCGTCGTGGCGCCCCTCTTCTACCTCGCCCTTGGGGGCTTCTCGGCTGGGGCCCCCTTCTCGGGATCGTCTACATGGCCATCAACACCCTCGACTCTGTCGTGGCTATCGAAACGAACGCTACCGGGACTTCGGCAAGGCATCCGCGCGCCTCGACGACGTCGCCAATTGGGTGCCGGCCCGCCTGACCGCCCTGATTGCGGCCTTCGGGGCGCAGGCCCTGTAGCACCGCGGCCGTCCCAGCCTGGCCGGGGCGATCCGAGACGGAAGCTTTCACACATCCCCGAACTCAGGCTACCCTGAGGCGGCCTTCGCCGGAGCCCTCGGGGTGGTCCTGGGGGGTGTGAACGTCCACGGAGGCGTTCCTCGGAGTTCACCCAAGATCGGAGACCCGGGAAAACCGCTCGATGCCCCGGAGTTCACCCGCGCCCTCACCCTCCTCTGGGCCGTCTCCCTCGGGGGCCTCGGGATCGGGGCGGCGCTCCTCGCGATCCTTTGATGACACAGGCTTCCCCCGCGTCCACAGCCGGAGGGGCCCCACACCGGAGAGAAGGCCCCATGGCCAAGACACTCATGCTCCAGGGCACCGGATCGGATGTGGGAAAGAGCGTACTCGTCGCGGGACTCTGCCGCATTCTCCACCAGGACGGGGTTCGGGTCGCGCCCTTCAAACCCCAGAACATGGCGCTGAACTCCTTCATCACGCGCGAGGGGGGCGAGATGGGCCGGGCCCAGGTGGTGCAGGCGGAGGCAGCCGGCGTCTTCCCCCACGCGGACATGAACCCGGTCCTCCTGAAGCCCACCACCGACGTGGGCGCCCAGGTGATCCTGCAGGGGAAGGTCCACGGGAACATGAAGGCGGTCGAGTATCACGAATTCAAGAAGGTGGCCCGGGAGGTCGTCTTCGACAGCTTCCGCCGCCTCGCCTCCCAGTTCGACGTCGTCCTCGTGGAAGGAGCCGGAAGCCCGGCCGAGATCAACCTTCGGGAGGGGGACATCGCCAACATGGGTTTTGCCGTGGAGGCGAACTGTCCGGTGCTGCTCGTCGGAGACATCGACAAGGGGGGCGTGTTCGCGTCCTTGGTGGGGACCCTGGAGCTCATCGCGCCCGAGGAGCGTGCTCTCGTCCGCGGCTTTCTCATCAACAAGTTCCGCGGAGACCCGGTCCTTCTCGAGCCCGCCTGCGCGGTGATCACCGCCCGGACCCACAAGCCCTTTCTCGGGACCATCCCCTATTTCCGCGACATCTTCCTTCAAGAGGAGGACGGCATCCACTACGACGGGACGCGAGCCCGGGCCGGGGCGTCCCACGTGCGCGTCGCGGTAGTGGTTCCGAACCGGATCAGCAACTTCACGGACTTCGACCCCTTCCTCGCGGAGCCCGGGGTCCACCTCGACTTCGTGCGCCCGCCCGAGCACCTCGGACGGGCCGACATCGTCATCTTGCCGGGGTCGAAGAACACGATCGACGATCTCGAGGCCCTGCGGGCCTCGGGGATGGCCGACGAGATCCTCGAAAATCGTCGGCGGGGGGCTACCGTCATCGGGGTCTGCGGGGGTTACCAGATGCTGGGGCGACGGGTCCGGGACCCCCACGGCGTGGAGAGCCTCCAAGCCGAAGCACGGGGCCTCGACCTCCTGGACGTCGAGACCGTGATGGAGCGGGACAAGGTTACGGCCCAGTCAGAGGCCCGGGTCCTGGACGCCGCCCTCCCCTGGCAGGGCTCCGAGCAGCGACTCGAAGGCTACGAGATCCACATGGGCCGAACGACCCTGGGTGCCAATGCCCGCCCTCTTCTGACGCTTCGCCGACTGGGCGACGAGGACTGGCACCCGGACGGTGCGATCAGTGCCGACGGCAGGGTCTTCGGCACGTACCTCCACGGGATCTTCGACAATGACGCCTTCAGAACGGCCCTCTTGGATCTCTATCGCAGCGGCGAATCGACGATGACATCTTTCGAGAAGCGAAAGCAGGAGGGCTTCGACCGCCTGGCCGAGCTCTTGCGCCGCCATCTCGACCTCGGCGCGATCTACCGGATCCTCGACGGGGGCCCCGGCGCCTGAGCCCCACACCCGAATCGGGCACCACCGCTTCCTCCGCGTACCCGGAAGAACGCAACCCCTCATTCGAAGACGTCGTTGCCTCCCAGGGAACCTGCCGCCACATTGTGCACCCGCCATACTCTGCGCCACAATCCTGGGGGCGTTGGGTACCTGGGCATCAGATACAACATCCTGAGCAAATACGGTGTCGCCCGAGAATGAGCCCCCTCGCAGGAGCACCGCCCCCGCGTTCCCTCCTGCACCTGCGCCGCCCTCCGTACGGCCAGCACCCACCGTTCGCCCCATCGCCGGGGCCGGGCCTTTCGCCGCGCCTCACCGTGCCCTGCCTTTCTCCACCGACATGAACTCCACCCGCTCCCCACTCTGACGGCCGGCTCACCCCGCCCTGCGTGCCCCCACGCATCGCTTCCTTCTGGGTTCTGAACCCGGACCCCTCGTGGCGTCCGCGCCTATGTCGACTATCCGGGTTGGCATCAGGGCAATCGCACATTCACGAGAGCTGATTTCGGAGCACTTTCACAAGGTAACCTTCGTCCCAACCGGCGCGAAGGCGCTTGGCCTTGATGCCGACCTTGAGACTCGTCTCCTGCCTTAGGAGGTTGAGCAAGAGACGGCGTAGGATGGAGAGGTTCTCGGCTGCATGACCCGTGCGCACGCGGCTGTCATCTTCTCGGAAGCTCACATCCAGCGACCAGTGGACCGGGTTCTCGATCCCCCAGTGGCCGCGAGAGGCTTGGGCAAGACGTTCGACGTCGGCGGGGAGGCTCAGGATGTAGTAGTGCAGTTCGGTGGTGATCTTGTCGTGGGCCTCGCGTCGGCGTTCGACCAGGCCGATGCTCGTGAGCCCTGCCCAAGGATGGTGCTGACGAAGCCAATCGATGTCCGAGGTGATCCAGTGGCGGCGGGTTTCGATGC
>JACRCS010000363.1 GCA_016218905.1 Deltaproteobacteria bacterium | reverse complement strand
TCGACGCTATCGGCTCCCGCCCAGGGGCATCCGCATCCTGGCTGGAATGCTGATCCTGCGCGAGAAAGTGATCAAACCGGTTCTCTCCGGCCTCGGCAAACCCCGTGTCGGTCGTCCTCCAAACAAGGTTGATCCTCTCGACCGCCACTACGACAACCTCCAACGTGAAATGCGCCGTACCTTCAAAACGCTTGCGCTGGCCGCATGAGTGAGGCCGGCTTCGACAACATGTTGGTTTCAATGAGGCGCTAAGCGCCTAAGGTTCTTCTCCCGCCGGCAAGCCGCCGCGGTTCCTCACCGTCCCCGCGGACGCTCTGTGCGGGGCTCGTTTCGACAGGGGACGGCGGGCGGGGCGCAGGTAGGTTGCGTTGGTTGTTGGGGTGAGTTGAACGATCTCGACCGGGCGGTGTCACGAACAGGCCGCGGGGTTCGACCTCAGCCATGAGCAGCCTCTGCGCGCAGCCTCACGCCCAGGGCACGCAGGACCTTCAGGATCGTCCCGAAGCTCGGACTGCGTTCGCCGGAGAGCGCCTTGTACAGGCTTTCTCGCGATGGGCCGGCATCGCGGGCCACCTGGGTCATCCCCTTGGCCCGGGCGATATCACCCAGCGCCTTCGTGAGGAACGCCTCGTCGTCGCCCGCCTCCGCCAGACAGGCATCCAAGTAGGCCGACATCTCTTCAGACGTGCGAAGATGCTCTGCCACGTCGTAGCGGGTGGTCCTGGTCTTGGCGTCACCTCCTTTATCGACACTGCGGCAGCGGAAGTGCCGGCCGTCCCAGCGGACGGGGCTCTCGCCGACCAACATTTGAGCTCGTCAGGTGTCGAATATTCCCGATGAACTCGTCAGGTGTGGAATATTCCCGAGCGGGAAAAACTCCTTTGCCCCAGCCGCGTATCTGGGCAATATTCCCGATAGAGAAATACTGGCATCCATGGAGGCTCGATATGCCGGATATTTGCCCGATCGGGAAAACCGTGCGCTCCGCCGAGGACATCGGCGCGGCGGTCCGGGAGAAGCGCAAGGCCGAAGGCCTGCGCCAGGCAGAGGCTGCGGCGCTCTGCGGCGTGGGGACACGGTTCCTGTCGGAACTGGAGAACGGCAAGGAGGGCGCTTCGCTCGCTAAGACCCTCCGGGTCCTGCATGGACTGGGGCTCGACCTTATCCTCCGCGGCCGAGGCAGCGCGCCGTGAGCGAGCAACTCGTCATCTACCTCAACGGACGACGCGTAGGGCACCTCACGGTCGAGCCCCATGCGCGGTACTCCTTCGCCTATCATCCGGAGTGGCTCGGCAGGGTGGACGCGAGCGTCCTGTCGCTTTCGCTCCCCCTCACGCCCGAGCCCTACGGCTACGAACGCGCGAGGCCGTTCTTCGCCGGCCTCCTTCCCGAGGGGACCGTTCGCCAGGCAGTGGCTCGGCGATACGGCGTGAGCCCCACGAACGATTTCCGGCTCCTGGAGGCGATCGGGGGCGAGTGCGCCGGAGCCGTGTCCCTGCTGACTCCCGACAGTTCGCCGGTCCAGACCTACGAATACCGCAGGCTCGAAAGCGAGTCGCTCCGGGCACTCGTTTCCGAGCGGAGATGGAGGCCTCTCCTGGTCGGAGCCGAAGGGGTCCGTCTCTCTCTCGCCGGCGTCCAGGACAAGCTCCCGGTCTACCTCGACGGTGACGACGTCCTGCTCCCCGAAGGAGGGGCCCCGACGTCGCACATTCTCAAGCCGCCAATTCCAGACCTCCCCGAGAGCGTCGAAAACGAGGCCTTCTGCATGGAACTCGCGCACCGGCTGGGAGTGCCGGTGCCCAGGTCCCGCCTGCGGCTCGACCCCGTGCTCCTCTTCGAGATCGAGCGCTACGACCGCACGCGGGATGAGGAGGGGCGACTGGTGCGCCTGCATCAGGAGGACCTTTGCCAAGCGTTGGGAATCCCGCCGGAGGCGAAGTATGAAGCCGAGGGCGGACCGTCGGCCGCAGACTGCGCACGGCTCCTCGACGAGCACAGCGCATCCCCCGCGCTGGATCGCAGGGCGCTCATCCGGTGGGTCATCTTCAACGTGCTCGTAGGCAACGCCGACGCCCACGCCAAGAACGTCTCGGTCCTGCACCAGGGCGGGAAGACGGTGCGGCGCGCCCCCTTCTACGACCTGCTCTCTACGGGGGTCTACGCCGATCTCTCGTCCAAACTCGCCATGAAGATCGGCGGAGAGGGGCGGATCGACCACCTCTTCCGTCGCCACTGGGAGCGCCTTGCCGGCGACCTCGGTGTCTCCCCCCGTGCCGTCCTGAGCACCCTGAACGAGATGGCCGACGCAATTCTAGGGGCCGCCAGGGACCTCTCCCGAGCGCAGGACGACCGTTGGGGCCCCGCGGAGATCCGCGCTCGGATTTCGGGGTTCATCGAAGCCAACACCCACGGGATCCTCCGGAGACTGGACTGATCACGGAAGCCCCCGGGCGGTACCAGCCTCCGGATGGCTCCGCTTGCGGCCGGCTCGCCGCATCCGCTCTTTCTTGTTACTATTTGGCGGGCAGGGGCAAGGGACAGCGCGTCGGGACTCCTGCCGATCCGCGAAGCAGAACAGGCCAGGGCAACAGATCATGATGAGCGAAGACGACAAGCGCGTGCTCGACCTCTTCGCCGAGAGGGTGCGAACCCTATACCCAACGGCCAGAGTGCTTGCTTACGGCTCTCGCGCCCGCGGCGACGCGACTTGGGGATCGGACCTCGACGTCTGCGTGATCCTGCCGACCGTCACAACCGAGATGGAGCAGAGGATCAGCCGCATGGCGTGGGAGGTCGGATTCGACAATGAGGTCTTGATCATGACGGTCACGTTCGACGGAGAAAGCTTCGAAAGACAAGCTTTGGGCCGCATTCCGTTCGTGAAGAACATCCTTCGGGACGCCGTTGCCGCATGATGACGGAGGAGCTCAAGGCACTGATCGAGTACCGGATCGAGCAGGCGGAGAGTGCCGTCGCCGCCTCGGAGCTCTTGGCCCGTGGCGGCTTCAGGAATCCCTGAGCCGGTCCTACTACGTCCTGTTCTATGCAGTTCTGGCTCTTCTCGCCACGAAGGAGCTGGGAACCTCCAAACACTCGGCCGCGATCTCGCTTTTCGACCGCGAGTTCATGCGAACCGGGGACCTGCCCCGCGATCTCTCCTCCTGGATACATGAAGCCTTTAGGAAGCGTCTGGAGGCCGACTATGCGGTCAGACCGCACATCGTGCCCGAACAGACCGAAACTGTCCTGAACGAGGCCAAGGCCTTCTTGGCTGCGGTCAAGGAGTACCTCGCCCGAACCGTGCCATCAAGTTCTTGAGGGCTTGAAGCGCTCCGTCCCGATCCGGGGCCCCCTAAGGCTGAATGTGCTGCTTGCAGAAAGCACCGTGATATGATACCTTTTGCAAACGATAGCGTGAACACAAAGCACCTGATCCCGCTCCTTTTCGCAAACGGTAGAGGTGATGGGGGACCCCAAGACCCTGGCAGAGTTTGTCGATCATCTTCAGGCCTCCGGGCGCTACACCTTCACCCGGGCTGAAGCCCTGCAGACCCTTGGGCTTTCTGGAACGGCCCTCAAGAATGCGGCGTGGCGGCTTACGGAGAAGGGCCGCGTGGTCATGCCCCGGAGAGGCTTCTTCGTCATCGTCCCCCTGGAGTATCTGTCCGCCGGTGCACCGCCGCCCTCATGGTTCATCGACCACTTGATGCGGTTCCAGAACCGCCCCTACTACGTCGGGATCTTATCGGCGGCAGCCCTCCATGGGGCAGCTCACCAGCAACCCCAGGAGTTCCAGGTCGTCACCGACAAGACGGCTCGAGTCGCTACCGCAGGTCGCGCCAGGATCCGCTTTTTCGTGAAAAAGAGCGTGCGGTCCACTCCGGTCATCCCGATCAAGACGGAAACAGGCACGATGATGGTATCGAGTCCGGAGGGTACTGCCCTGGACCTCGTGCGATACGCGCCACGGGCCGGTTTCATCGACAACGTTGCCACGGTGCTCAGTGAGCTCACTGAGAGGATCGACGGCAAGGCGTTGGTCGAGGCCGCGAAAAGCGAGGGGGAACTCGCCCATGTCCAGAGGCTTGGCTACGTCCTCGACCTCGTCGGCGGTCAAGAAGTCGCGACGCCCCTTCAGCGCTGGGTCCGGGACCAACAGCCCCGTCCGACGCCGCTCCGGCCCGGACGAGGCAGCAAGGGAGCGCCCAAAGACGACCGGTGGAACATTGTGGTGAACCATGACATCGAGATCGACGAGTGATCCCCCGAGCGCACATCACGGCGTGGCGCGGGACGGCGCCGTGGTTGACGGATGCACAGGTCGAACAGGATCTGGCCCTCTCCCGGGCGCTCGTCGAGATCTACGCGGACCCCATTCTTCCCAACGCCTTCGCGTTTCGCGGCGGTACGGCCTTCAATAAGCTGTACCTTCGTCCCCCCGCGCGGTACTCGGAGGATATCGATCTCGTCCAGGTGAAAGCCCCGCGCGTACCTGGATCGCTCGAACCTCAAGATCTCGCGCGCCGAGTTCGAGGCGAACCTCGGAGACAAGATGGCCGACCCGGCTTTCACCGGTGACGTTCAGCCCCTCCTTGCGACAGATCAGGACGGGAAGCCCCGAGATTTCGACCCCCTGCAAGCCTACGAGCAGATCCGCGCCAGGATCCTGGCCCTCCTCCCCAGCTGAGAAGCCGCCTACTGATGCTCCTTACTCCCGCCGAGTAACGTCCAGTTCAACTCGTAGCGAGTGCCGCGGCCTTGGCCGGACTGCAGGAGGAGCCCGCGGCTCAGGAGGTCGGCCAGATCCCGGGTGGCGGTCACTTTGGAGGCCTTCGTCATGCCCCTGTACTTCTGGTTCGTGAGCCCGCCTTCGAATCCGCCGGGCCCGGCATCGAGAAGGCGCGAGATCGCCTTCACCTGGCGCGCGTTCAGCTCGCGGGCGGATGGGCTCTGCCAGAAGCGCCTCCGCTCCAACGCCTTTGCGACCTCCTCGGCGGCGGCCTCGACGGCTCGCAGCACGCAACCCAGAAACCAGGCGAGCCACTCCGTGACGTCCCCGTCTCCCTTCTGGGCCGCTTCGAGCACCCGGTAGTAATCGTCGCGCTCTCGATGGATCTGGGACGAGAGACTGTAGAAGCGACGACGCCGAGCGTCGGCCTGCGCGAGCGCCATCTCCGTAAGAGCGCGGCCGACGCGTCCGTTTCCGTCGTCGAAGGGGTGGATGGTCTCGAACCAGAGGTGGGCGACGCCGGCCCGGACCAACCCTACGACACCGATCCAAGAGGCCTCCCACCATCGGAGGAATCGCGCGACCTCCTCGTCCAGGCGCTCGGCCGGCGGAGCCTCAAAGTGCTCACGCTCCCTTCCGACGGGGCCCGAGAGAACGCTCATCGGGCCCTCCCGCCACTGGCCTACCCGGATCTTCGCCAGGCCGGAGTAGCCCGTCGGGAAGAGCGCCGCCTGCCAACTCTTGAGGCGGTCGGCGGTCAACGGTTCGTCGTAACGGCTCGTCGCGTCCAGAAGCATGGAGACGAGCCCGTCCACATGCCGTGACGGGTTCCGCAGGCCGGCGGCATCGAGTCCGAGGCGCCGCGCCACGGAAGAGCGCACCTCCTCCCGCGGCAGACGCTCCCCCTCGATCGCTGAAGTCGTCACGGCCTCTTCGACGAGGGCCTGAGCCTCGGCTTCCTGCCGATCCCCCTCGAACCCGAGGGCTCCCAGCTCGCCGTAGAGTCGCCCCTGCGCTCGCGATGCCGCCGCAAGCGGCTCCATGAGCGCCTCCGCCTTCCAGAGGAGCGTAGGCCAGTCGGGGCGCTGCCAGAGATACGTCGCCACACAGGGTCCTTATAGCGTGATCGCCCGCGCCCGACGCGTCCGAGAGATGATGACGGGCGGCGAGCCGATTCGGTGATTTTGCGGTTCAGATTACGAACCGTTTATAGCTGCTTTTCGGTTCACCGGCAATCGGACGAAAACGCCCGTCGCCTGGAGTGCACGGTATCCATTCCGTCCACACGGCTTTGAAGGCCATACCGCAGAAAAAGAAAAACCCCCGCAGCACAAGGCTTTGGGGGCCATCCATTGATGGAGCGGGCGACGGGATTCGAACCCGCGACTCTCAGCTTGGGAAGCTGATACTCTACCAGCTGAGTTACGCCCGCCTAGAAACGGGCGCCATTATAGGGAGCGGCTCCTGCCGTTTCAACCCCGATTCTCCGGACCCGGAGGATCGGCAGGACCCGAGCGGTTCGCGCTGCGTGGCGTGGTAGAATGCCGGGG
>JACRCS010000371.1 GCA_016218905.1 Deltaproteobacteria bacterium | reverse complement strand
TGTACTGTCCGCAGTGCAGCGCGACCGCGTCGGCCGACAGCGCCTCCCTCGTGGAGGACAACGGGTGGGTGCTGGAGCTCGATGTCGACGTGCTCAAGGTGTTCGCCGCGCGGATGAGCATGACGCCGGACGCCGTGACGGCCGAGAAGGCCTTCGACGAGGAGTATGTGACCTGGGTGGGCTTCAGCCCCGAAGACAACATGCTCCGGAGCAAGGAACGCGAGGAGATCGCGAAGGCCCTGGGCGCCGACAAGAAGGCGCACTTCGAGGCCCTGAAGAAGTGGGCGCTCGAACGAGAGCAGCGGTTCTACGACGAGGGGTGGCGAAAGGCCCGGCGAAAGCAGGCCGCGGCCTGAGGCGCACTCCTCGCGGTCGCGGCCCCCGGGGGGATCGGCCGGGAAGGGAGGAGCCGTGGAACGAGAGCGATCGAGGTTCCGCGAGCGGATCGAAGCGGCGAAGAGGCCGGTGGCCATCACGGGAGCCGGAGTATCGGCCGAAGGCGGCGTGCCCACGAGGTCCCGGGGGGCTGCGGCGCGATCGGCGCCCCGAAGACCTCGCGACCGCGGAGGCCTTCCGGAGAAACCCAGGGTACCCCACGCCCCTCACTCCTCGCGCGACACTCGCCGTGAGGGCGCCTGCCGGCGCCTTCCTCTCCCCGCTGCTCGACGCCCTCCCGGTCTCGTCCGCTTGACGGCCCCCTTCCTGCTCGTACCCTGAGTCCGGTCTTGCGGCCGGCCGGGCCGCCTGGCGGCCGGACCGCAGGGCCGGAGAGAGGAGGGCGGAAGCATGACGTTCGAGAGCGATGTGCTGATCGTCGGAGCCGGGCTCGCCGGCCTCCGGGCGGCGGTGGAGGTAGCGGGCCGTGGCGACGTGGCGGTCGTGAGCAAGGTCTACCCCCCGCGGGCCCACTCCGGAGCCGCCCAGGGCGGCATCGCCGCGGCCCTGGGCAACGAGGAGCCGGATTCCTGGGAGTGGCACATGTATGACACGGTGAAGGGGGGCGACTACCTCACCGACCAGGACGCCGCCGAGGTGCTTGCCCGCGATGCCCCCAGGGCCGTGTACGAGCTCGAGCACATGGGGGTCCCCTTCGACCGGACGCCCTCGGGCACCATCGCACAGCGGGCTTTTGGGGGACACACCCGGGAGTTCGGGGCCGCGGCGATCAAGCGCGCGTGTCACGCCTCGGACCACACGGGCCGGGTGATCCTCGATACACTGCACCGAGAGGCGGTTCGCCGCGGTACCCGCTTCTTCTCCGAGTTCCACGTCGTCGACCTCCTTGTCCAGGACGGTCGGTGCGAAGGGCTCGTGGCGCTGGAGCTCGCCACGGGAGAGTTGCACGTCGTGCGCAGCCGGGCGACCCTGTTGGCGACCGGCGGGTTCGGAAAGGTCTACAAGACCACCTCGAACTGCTTCGCGAATACCGGGGACGGCGCCTACCTGGCGTATCGGGCCGGAGTCCCGCTCCAGGACATGGAGTTCGTCCAGTTCCACCCGACCGGCATCTGCGGCCTGGGGATCCTCATCAGCGAGGCGGCGCGCGGCGAGGGCGGCATCCTGCGAAACCGGCACGGGGAGCGCTTCATGGAGCGTTACGCGCCCACCATCAAGGACTTGGCGCCACGCGACGTGGTGTCGAGGGCGATCCTCACCGAAGTTCGGGAGGGCCGAGGGATCGACGGCCGGGACTTCGTTCACCTGGACCTCACACACCTGGGCAAGGAGGTGCTGGCGGCCAAGCTCTTCGACATCACGTCCTTCGCACTGACGTACCTGGGCGTCGACGCGTCCGTCGACCCGATCCCCGTCCAGCCCACCTGCCACTACATGATGGGCGGGCTTCCCACAGACGTGGACGGGCGCGTGCTCGGGGCGGGCGGGACTCCGGTCCAAGGCCTTTACGCGGCGGGCGAGTGCGACTGCGTGTCGGTGCACGGCGCGAATCGGCTGGGGTGCAACTCGCTCTTGGACCTCGTGGTGTTCGGGCGGCGCGCGGGCCGGACCATGGGCGAGGAGCTGCCGGCGCTCCCGCGGCTCACGGCCGGGCCGGACGCGGCCGCCCCGGTGCGCGGCCGGCTCGCCGACCTGCGGCGCCGGCCGGGCGGCGAGCGGGTCGGCGCCCTGCGAAGCCACCTCCAGCAGGTGATGATGGAGTCGTGCTCGGTGTTTCGGACCGAGGGGAGCCTCAGCCGGGCCCTGGGGGAGATCGAGGGTCTGGAAGTGCGTCGCGACGAGGTCGCCCTTGGGGACCGGGGCAGTCGGTGGAACGCCGATCTCCCGGAGGTCCTGGAGTTCGATTCGCTCCTGGCGCTCGCCAAGGCGATCGTGGTCTCGGCGCTGGCGCGCACGGAGAGCCGCGGGGCCCACTTCCGTGAGGACTTCCCGGACCGGGACGACGACGCCTGGCTCCAGCACACGCTGGTCCGATTCGCCGACGGCGAGCTCCAGGTATCCTACAAGCCGGTCACGGTGACGCGCTTCACCCCCAAACCGAGGGTGTACTGACATGGAGATGCGCTTCCGGATCCAGCGGTTCGACCCGGAGAGGGACGCCGCCCCCTGCTTCCAGACCTACTCGGTCTCCACTGAGCCCGGCGAACGGGTGCTGGACTGCCTCAACCGGATCCGGTGGGAGCAGGACGGCACGCTCGCCTACCGGATGTCGTGCGCGCACGGTATCTGCGGCTCCGACGCCATGCGCATCAACGGCCGGTGCGCCCTCGCCTGCCAGAAGCTGGTAAAGGACGTCCCCGCGCCCGAGGTGACGATCGAGCCCCTGCCGACCTTCCGGGTACTCCGGGACCTGATCGTCGACCTGGAGCCCTTTTTCGAAAAGGTCGCCTTCGTGCGCCCCTACCTCTCGGCCCCGGATGCCCCTCCCGAGCGGGAGAGGCTCCAGGACTCGGCGGCCAAGACGCGGATCGACGAGGCGATCCGCTGCATCCTGTGCGCCTGCTGCACGGCGGCCTGCCCGGTGGAACAGGAGAACGCCGCCTTCCTCGGGCCCGCCGCCCTGGTCCAGGCGTTCCGGTATGTGTTTGACTCGCGCGACGGAGAAACCGCCGAAAGGCTCCGGGCGCTCGACTTCCCCAACGGCGTGTGGGCGTGCGTGAACCACTACGAGTGCACGCGCGTGTGCCCCAAACAGATCAAGGTGACGAAGTCGATCAACGAGCTGAAGCGGGAGATCCGAACGGAGTGACGACGTTTCACGATGGCCGGTATCCCGGGAGAGGCAGGGCCGGGCGGCCTCGCCGGCTTCGTGAGCCAGGTGCCGCCAAGCGCGCTGGGCCGCCGCCGGGAGGTCTTTGCTGGCATCGTGGCTATCGTGTTCGGCGCCGCCGTCTTGCAGAGGCCCGTCCTCTGGGCCGCGCTCGTGCTGACCTTGCGCGCGCTGGACTCCAGCCTGCCGCTGGCCGCCGTGAGGCTCGGCGTCTCCCTCGGCGCGCCGCTTCTGGTGGCCAAGGCGGCCGATGCGGCGGTCCGTTGGGGCGGGGTGGTGCTGCGTGCGGCAGGGTTCGACCTGCTGGCCACCTTGTGAAGGACCCTGGGGAGGGAAGGAGTGCATGTGCGGGCCGCGGGCTCAGGCGCGCCGGTCGGCGGGGTCGAGGGCACGTGCCGGGGAGATGGTCTGGCTTCGTAGACTTCGTTTGCTTGGTCTGACGCTGTTTGGGTGGGACTCGTGCAGGAGGGAGGCAATCTTGCCCTGAATCTTGTGCAACGACGGCCAGAGGAGGCAGAAATGGCGACGGAGGAATTTTGCTGCCCCGCCGCTGCCGCGAGAGCGGTTAGCAAGCTGACCTTGCTTGACGGCGATCAGGTCGGGATATCGAACCTGGATAACATTATGAAGGCTGTTGCCGGTCTTGGCTTAACGGATATAGTGGCCATTCGGAAGGAGTTGCTGAAGATGGTACAAGCTTGTAATTATGTGCCCTCTAGTTGTGAGCATGATTACTCTGGTGCACTGCTTCGATAATACAAGCGACGGTACCCGGCGCAAGCGTAAACGCCCGGGAAGAATTCTGTTTTCTGCACTTCTCCCCGCCAGCGCCAGGGAGCTTGGCTGTAGGGGGTGACGGCCCGGTTGGAAGGACCGGGAGTTGCACCTGCAGTAGGGAGGACGCTCTGCTTCCTTCGCCTGTTGCCCGCGCTTGACGCGCCGCGCCCCCGCCGGGGAGGAACCGGCAGGGGCGCGCGTCCTGGGTCGTTGTGGGCGCGGCCGGGACGCCTGGGCTCGCTCTACGCCGCCCGCCGGTCCTCCCCCTCCCCCTTCAGGTAGTCGATCATGGGCTGGGTCACGAGCGGCACCACGTCGCCGATCATGTGGGGCATCAAGTTGTCCATGACCTTGGGCAGGAGGTCCGGCAGCTGCTCGCTCATGTAGTCGGGCATGATGGGGATGAGCGCACGGATCCGCTCGACCATGATGGGCATCACCTTGGGCATCATCAACGGCAGCAGGCGCGGGAAGAGGACCGGGAACAGGGGCTTCATGGCCTCCAGGGCGCCCGGCACCTTCGCCATCTGGCGCATCATCGCGCCCATCCCCAGGGGCATGGCCTCGATGAGCTCGGGCCACATGGTACCCATGAGCGCGGCGAAGCCCTTGGGCGTCATCAGCGCGATCATCTTCTCGAACACCGCCCACTGGGCGCGCACCTCGGGGTGGGGATCGGCGAGCTCGAAGCCGAGGCTTTGGGCCGCGAGGCTCGCGAGGTCCACGACCTCCATGGGGACGTCGCGCACATCGGCGCTCACCCGCAGCTGGAACTCGCAGCAGGGGCACAGGGCCGCCATCTTGTCGGCGCCGACCGCCACGGCCTCGTCGAGCCTCATCTTCCCCAGGTCCGCCGCCACCTCGGGCTCCTTCAAGAGGGTCAGCACCGACCCGCAGCAGTAGCCCTCCTCCCGGTTGTGGTCCATCTCGACGAGCTCGATGCCGGGGATGGCTTGGAGCAGCTCGCGCGGCGGCTCGTAGATCCCCTGGGCGCGTCCCGCGTGGCAGGAGTCGTGCCAGGCGACCTTGCACGGTTTCGCCCCACCCTCGGGTTCGGGGAACCGGAACTCGCCGGAGCGGAGCTTCTCCGAGACGACCTCGCTGTAGTGCTTGGCCTGGATCCCATACTCGATTCCCAGCTTCTCGCACCACTCGGGATAGACCTTGGCCCACATGAGGCCGCAGGCGGGGCAG
>JACRCS010000370.1 GCA_016218905.1 Deltaproteobacteria bacterium | reverse complement strand
TCTCGAACGAGGAGGTCCGCGTCGAGGACCGGAATCCCCAGCTCGCGCAGGCGCGCCGCGACGGTGCTCTTGCCGGAGGCGATCCCGCCGGTGAGGCCGACGCGCAGCACGGTCAGAGGCCGCGGCGGGCGCGGCAGAGGTCGACCGTGTTGGCGAGGAGGCGGGCGATCGTGAGCGGGCCGACGCCGCCGGGAACGGGCGTGTAGCGTGAGGCGCGGAGCTTCACGTCCATCGGGTGGACGTCGCCGATGAGAAGCGAGCCCTTCGCCGCGAACGCCGAGGCCTTCGCCTCGTCGCCGGTGAAGCAACGGGCGACTTCCTCGGCGGTGTCGATCCGGTTGATTCCGACGTCGACGACGACGGCCCCTTCGCGGATGAAGTCGGCGGTGACGAACGCGGGGCGACCGATCGCCGCGACGAGAAGGTCGGCCTCGCGGCAGATGTCGGGGAGGTCGCGGGTCTTCGAATGAGCGACGGTGACGGTGGCGTCGGCCTTCGTCAGGAGCGTCGCTAGGGGCTTTCCGACGATGTCGCTCCGGCCGAGGACGACGGCCCGTGTTCCGCGCAGGACGACGCTCTCGCGCTTCAGGAGCTCCATGATGCCGGCCGGGGTGCACGGGACGGGGGCGGGCTTCCCCTGGACGAGGCGGCCGACGTTGAGCGGGTGGAACCCGTCCACGTCTTTCGCCGGGTCGACGGCCTCGAGGAGGCGGGTCGTCCCGATGCCGCCGGGAAGAGGGAGCTGGACGAGGATGGCATCGACCTGGGGGTCGGCATTCAGCCGCCCGATCTCTGCCAGCAGCGCGGCCTCGGTGACGGTCGAGGGAAAGCGAAGCGTCTCGGCCCGGAGCCCGGCCTCGCGGGCGTTCTTCTCCTTGTTCCGCACGTAGACCTGGCTCGCAGGGTCTTCCCCCGCGACGATCACCCAGAGGCCGGGGACGGCGCCGTGGCTAGCGAGCTGGGCGACGGCTTCGGCCGTCTCGCGGCGAATGTCGGCGGCGACCCTGGCTCCGTCGAGGATCGTGGCGGTCATAGGGCTCCTTTCCGCGCGACGTGCGCCGCGGCGATACCGAAGGCGAGGAGATGGACATCCACGGAGGCGAAGCCAGCGGCTCGCATCCGGGTGGCCAAGGCGCTGGGGGCGGGCCATCGGCCGACGGAGTCGGGGAGGTACTGGTACGCCGAAGCGTCCCGCGAGACGAGGCGGCCGAAAAAGGGGACGAGCCTTCTGACGTGGAAGCGGACGAGCGGCGCGAGCGGCCCCGTCGGTTCCGGCGTGAACTCGAGGATGACGAGCCGGCCGCCGGGCTTCAGGACCCGGAAGAGCTCGCTCAGGCCGCTGTCGAGGTCCTCGAAGTTCCTCACGCCGAACGCGGCGGTGGCGCCGTCGAAGGCCGAGCCGGGGAAGGGGAGGCGGAGGCCGTCGGCGGCCGCCTCCGGTATCGGCATGCCCCGCCGGCGGAACTTCTCTCTGCCGATGGCGAGCATCTCGAAGGTGAAGTCGGCGGCGACGACGCGGGCACGCCCCCCGCTCCGTCTGGCGACGGCGAGGGCGAGGTCGCCCGTTCCCGAGCAGAGGTCGAGGTGCACTTCGCCGGGGAGAGGCGCCAGGAGACGCGCGGTCTCGTTTCTCCACGCGACGTCGGTTCCTCCGGAGAGAAGTCTGTTGAGGAGGTCGTAGCGTGGAGCGATCCGGGAGAACATCGCCTGAATCTTCCCCGCGGCCTTGTCGACTCCTGGCGGAAGCGCCTCGTTCACGGGCCGGCACGGTAGCCTCCGCCGACCGGTCCGTAAAGCCTTCGGGGCCCGGGACTTCACTTTCGCGGGTATCTGTCGTCGGTTCCACTTGACAGGCCGCGAGGGGCATCGTATGTTTCCCGGCCCTGCGCTAGAGAGAACTTGCGCAAGGAGCGTCCCCCCTCGGGAACCCGGTCTTTCTCAGTGCCCGGCCGGGTCCTGTATTACCGATACGAGAAGCGTGGCGCGGCGCGCGCTTCGCGAACCCCGACCGGAGAGCTGAGTTTCCGTGAGTTCCCGAACGCCTCTCCCCAAGATGAACGAGCTCCCGCGGCGCTGGATCGTCGTCGATGCTGACGGCAAGGTCCTGGGCCGCCTCGCAACGGCCGTCGCCATGCACCTGACGGGCAAGTCGAAGCCGACCTACACGCCCTTCCTCGACACCGGCGACTTCGTCGTGGTGGTGAACGCGGAGAAGATCGTGCTGACCGGCGTCAAAGAGACCGCCAAGCTGTACCGGCACCATACCGGTTTCCCGGGCGGTCTCAAGACGACGAGCGCCGACAAGCTCCGCGCGACCCGCCCCGAGAAGCTCGTCGAGGAAGCCGTCCGCGGCATGCTTCCGAAGACGAAGCTCGGCAAGAAGATGTTCAAGAAGCTGAAGGTCTACGCGGGGCCCACCCACCCGCACGTAGCCCAGGCCCCGAAGCCGCTGTGAGGCCGGAGGAGAGATCGTGAGCAACCTGCAGTACCACGCGATCGGCCGGCGGAAGGAGGCGGTCGCCCGCGTCTACCTCCGTCCCGGTAGCGGCGCGTTCGTCGTCAACGACCGCCCGTTCGACCAGTATTTCCCGCACGACGTTCTGAAGATGGTCATCCGCCAGCCCCTTCAGCTGACGGAGTCGACCGACAAGTTCGACATCATCGCCCGCGTCGCGGGCG
>JACRCS010000357.1 GCA_016218905.1 Deltaproteobacteria bacterium | reverse complement strand
GCTGCGGAGGTCGAGCGCCGGGCTGATGCGTACGACCGAGGAGGCGTCGAGGCAATTCCCGGCGAAGAGGTCTTCGCCAAAGCCCGTGCACGAATCCGCGGTTGACCCCCTTCTTCTTCCTCCCCGAAGCCGACGAGGACCTTTCCGAAGCCGCGGCTTGGTACGAGGAACAGTCGCCGGGTCTGGGCGACGAGTTTCTCTCCGAGGCGTTCCGAGCCGTCGAGCTGGCGACCTCCTCGCCGGACATCGGTGCGCCGTACCGGAAGGGCACGAGCCGGCTTCTGCTGAGGACCTTTCCCTTCAACCTGGTGTACCGACAGGATCATCGGTCCATCCTCTTCGTTGCCGTCGCCCACCAGAAGAGGCACCCCGGGTACTGGCGAGGCAGAGTCCGCCGCTTGTAGCTCCGGGTCCCCCGAGGGGGTCCCCCGAGGTGTCAGACCTACACTCTTTACCGCCCCAGGTCCCTCCGAAGCGCCTCGATCACCTTCGCCACCTCGCTGCAGCTCGTCACCTCCGTCGCAACCCGCCGACTCGCCTCGCTCACGGCCGACGGTCCCACCCCGAAGGCCAGTCCGATCGCGGTCAGCCGTCGGCCGCTCCGACGGTGACACAAGTGCAGAGCCAGCCGACGCGCCAGCCGCGACTGCCCCCCCGATCTCACGTTCCACAGCCTGCCGGATTGCCTCGATCGTCGGCCGGGCCGAGAGCGTTCGAAGCGCAGGAACGTCCCGGTCCACCAGCTTCTCCTGCAGAAACTTCTCCTTCACCCACTCCACGAACCCCGCGCCGCCGAGCACAGTGGAGCCAACCACCCTGTCGAACGGGCTCTCGACCTCTCGGCTCAACGCCGCTTCAACGAACCGCCGGCCGTGTCCGCCGCCAAGGCCGCCCTGGAGAGCCACATCCGCCAGCTCGCCCTGGAGCTTGCGCCCTTGGGCATCACGGTCAACGCCATTCAGGCCGGCCTCGCCGACACGTCGACGCTGCGCAAGATCCCGGGCAACGAGGAGATGCTCAAGCTCGCCCAGTCCCGCAACCCCGTGGGCCGGCTCACGCGCCCTGAGGACGTGGCCGAGGCCATCGCCGTCTTCGCCGAACCGGGGGACGTCCAAGGGACGTCCCTTTCGCATTGAGTATTCGCCCCGGGTGACCTTGACCCGTACTTCGGAGTGGGCCCTTCACGACGCCGAAACCTCGAGGACCGGCTGACCCGAACGCGCCGCGAGGCCGTCAGATCGGATCTCCTCCGACCAGACGGCCCCGCGTTTCGCGCTGCATCGGGCATCCCCACGGCTCCCCTCAGGTTGCCCCGCGTCATAGTCCAATCGGCGTGCTCGATCAACGGAGCGGAGGACCCGCTTTCCCCGCCCTACAAGCCGCCCGGCGGCTCCAAGACCCCCAATCCCTCGCTCCCAGCGTCCTTGTTGAGGCTGTGATCAAACGACGAGAAGGCGAGCGACGCCTCGCGCGTCTTTGCCATGAGTTCGAGCGCAGCGGCCAGGTGAACAGCATCAAAGCTGCGCAGGCCGTGTTTCACGGCCAAGCCCCCGCCACGCGTTCCGAGACCTCGATCACTGCGTAGTCGGACCAGTCAGCGTCCAGGGCCGCAAGGACCCGGTCCAGGTTCCCGGGTCTCAGACCCCCCTCTCGGGCCTTACGGGCAAACGCGGCGGCTGACTCCGCGTACGCCAAGACCGATGTCGCGACGGCGGACGTGCTCGGAGTTCGGCTCTTCCACGTACACCTTGACGAGACTGCTCGAGTCCAGATAGCGGATCACCTCCGATCCTCCAAGAGGAGCGAGGCAACATCGGCGCCCTCAACCATACAGCCCGTAAGCCCGCGGGGCTTGCCGCCGCCCCATCGCACCTTCCCCTGGTCTGCCAGGGACTTCACGGCCTGACGCTCCGGGCTCAACGGATGAAGCTCGGCCACGGCCTCTCCCCGATCGGTGATCAGGAGGACCCGGCCCTTTCGAACCTCTCCGAGATACCGGCTGAGGTGCGCCTTGAGCTCCTTGATGCCGACGAACTCCGTCGTGACCTCCTGCTTCCAGCGATGGTGACTTCTCTTCAGACTGATCGCAGTCACCCACGGAGGGAAGGGCGGCAGTGTCCTTGGGCAGCCCCACGCCCGCGGTGGACCGATCCCCCGGCCTGGAGGTAGAGTACGGGGCCCGGGGGCGCGACCGCCGCTCGGTCGCGAGATGAGGAGTGAAATGGACACACCCGGCGAAGGCCGTGTCTCGCGCCGGCAGGGCGACAGGACCAGAGAGGTTTCTGCCCGTCGCCGCCTCGCGGGTCGAACGAGCCGCGGGGCTTTGCCCCGCCCCTCGAGCCGGCGAGGCGTGCCGTGATCCGGGGCGTCGTCTTCGACTTCGGCAATGTGCTCTACCACGTCGACTACGCGGCCATGGCCCGGCGCCTGGCGGGCGATCGGGCGGGCGAGCTTCTGGAGCGCTTCGTCGGGAGCCCGCTCCAGCTCGCTTACGAGACCGGCCGCACCGACCTCGGCGGCGTGCTCCGAGGCCTCGAGCAGGCAGGCTTTCCGTGCAGTCGCGAGGCGTTCCTCGCCGCCTACCTCGACATCTTCTCCCCGGTGGCCGGCATGGCGGAGCTGCTGGCGGCCGTGGCCGCGCGGGTACCGGTGGGTCTGCTCTCCAACACGAGCCCCGAGCACGCTCGGCTGGCCATCGAGGCAATGCCCGAGGTCCGGCACGTCTCCGCCCGCGCGTACTCCTTCGAGCTCGGCGCCATGAAGCCGGACCCGCGGCTCTACGGGACGATCGCCGAGCGCCTGGGGG
>JACRCS010000352.1 GCA_016218905.1 Deltaproteobacteria bacterium | reverse complement strand
TCTCGCCCCTCTAGGGCGCGAAGTCGTATCCGAGAAGGAGATACCGTTGTCAAAGGTCGTTGTGGTCACGTCGGGCAAGGGAGGGGTTGGGAAGACCACCACCAGCGCGAGCTTCGCGACCGGCCTCGCAATGCGCGGGTACAAGACGGCCGTCATCGACTTCGACGTGGGGCTTCGCAACCTGGACCTTATCATGGGCTGCGAGCGGCGCGTGGTCTACGACTTCGTGAACGTCATCAACCAGGAGGCGAGCCTGAAGCAGGCCCTGATCAAGGACAAGCGGGTGGAGAACCTCTTCATCCTCCCGGCCTCGCAGACCCGAGACAAGGACGCCCTGACGAAGGACGGCGTCGGCCAGGTGCTCGAGGAGCTCCGCCAGGAGTTCGACTACATCATCTGCGACTCTCCGGCCGGCATCGAGAAGGGCGCCTTCATGGCGATGTACTACGCCGACGAAGCGCTCGTGGTGACGAACCCGGAGGTCTCCTCGGTGCGCGACTCGGACCGGATCCTCGGCATCCTCGCCGCCAAGTCGAAGCGGGCCGAAAACGGGGGGGAGCCCGTGAAGGAACACCTCCTGCTCACCCGGTACTCTCCTCCGCGGGTCGCCAAGGGCGAGATGCTGAGCGTCTCGGACGTGGGGGAGATCCTGGGCATCCGGCTCCTGGGCGTCATCCCCGAGTCGCAGGCGGTGCTCCAGGCCTCCAACGCCGGCGTCCCCGTGATTCTGGAGGAGAAGAGTGACGTCGCGCAGGCGTACACGGACGCGGTCGCTCGCTTCCTCGGCGAGGAGCGCCCCCACCGGTTCATCCAGGCCGAGAAGAAGAGTCTCTTCCGGCGCCTCTTCGGGAGCTGAGCCATGTCGATCCTCGACTACTTCTTTCGACCGCGCAAGCCCTCAGCCGCCCTGGCGAAAGAGCGCCTCCAGATCATCGTCGCCCACGAGCGCAGCATGCGGGGCATGCCCGACTTCCTCCCGCGCCTCCAGAGGGAGATCCTCGACGTCATCGCCCGCTACGTCCAGGTGGAGAAGGACCAGGTGAAGGTGAGCTTCGACCGCAACGACGAGCGCGAGGTCCTGGAGCTCAACATCGTCCTGCCGGAGGTCTGGGGGACGGGCGGCTGAGAAGCGCAGGGAGCTTGCGGCGGCAGCCGGTAGACGTGTAGGCCGTGGGCCTCTCTACGCCCGAGGAGCTCCGGAGGCTCCTCAACCCGCCCCAGTGGGAAGCGGTCTCCCACGGCGGCGGTCCCCTCCTCATCCTGGCCGGGGCCGGAAGCGGCAAGACCCGCGTCCTCACCTACCGGATCGCCTACCTGATCGCCTTCGCCGGGATCAATCCGCACGCCATCCTCGCGCTCACCTTCACCAACAAGGCGGCCCGCGAGATGCGGCATCGGGTCGAGGCGCTCCTCGGCAGCCGAGCGGCGGGCACCTGGATCGGCACCTTCCACGGGATCTGCCTGCGCATCCTCCGGAGCCACTCGCGGCTCCTGCCCGTCGGCCCCGACTTCGCGGTCTACGACGCCGACGACCAGAAGAAGATCGCGCACTCCGCCTTCGCGGAGCTCGGCCTCGATCCGCGGCGCTACAACCCTCAGGGGCTCCTGCACCGCGTGCAGCGAGCCAAGGACGAGGCGTTGGGCCCCGAGGAGATGGACGCTGGCGCCCGCAACCCCTTCGCGGCGGCGGCCCGGTCCTTCTACGCGCGCTACCAGGAGAAGCTCCGGCAGGCGAACGCGCTCGACTTCGGCGACCTCCTGCTGGAGACCTATCGCCTCTTTCAGGCCCACCCGGACGTCGCCGAGCACTACCGGCGCCGCTTCGAGCACCTCCTCATCGACGAGTACCAGGACACGAACCACGTCCAGTACCTGCTGGCCCGGGAGATCGGCCGAGCCCGCGGCAACCTCTGCGTCGTCGGCGACGACGACCAGTCCATCTACCGCTGGCGCGGAGCCGACGTCCGCAACATCCTCTCCTTCGAGAAGGACTTCCCCGGCGCCAAGATCGTCAAGCTCGAGCAGAACTACCGGAGCACCCAGGCGATCCTGAGCGCCGCGTCGGAGCTCGTGGCCCACAACGAGCGGCGCCACGAGAAGGTCCTCTGGACCGACCGGCAGGGCGGCGACGCCGTCCGGGTCCACGCCGCGCCCACCGAGGAGGAGGAGGCCCGCTGGGTGGCCGAGACCGTTCGGGCGCTCGTGGGCTCGGACCGCGGACTCCACTTCTCCGACATCGCCGTGCTCTATCGGATGCACGCGCTCTCGCGGGCCTTCGAAGAGGCCTTCCTGCGGTACCGGATCCCCTACGCGGTCTATGGGGGCCTTCGCTTCTACGATCGAAAGGAGATCAAGGACGCGCTCGCGTACCTGCGGCTGTCCGTGAACCCGAACGACCCCATCGCGCTGGCGCGCGTGATCAACGTTCCGCCCCGGGGCATCGGGAAGACTACGATCGAGCGCGTCTTCGAGGAGGCGCGCCGCGAGGGCATCCCCCCCTGGCAAGGTCTGGAGCGCGTCGTGGGCGAAGGGCTCGTCGCCACGCGTCAGGCCAGGGCGCTCGCCGCCTTCGCGTCGCTCGTGGAGCAGTGGCGCGCAGACGCCCCGTCGCTCCCGCTGCGGGAGCTGCTGGTGCGCATCCTCGAGGAATCCGGGTATGTGGCCGCGCTGCGCCTGGAGGCGAGTCCCGAGGGCCAGGAACGCCTCGAAAACCTGGAAGAGCTCCTGAACGCGGCCGAGGCCTTCGAGGTCGCGGGGGAGGGAGGACTCCGGGAGTTTCTCGACCGTTCCGCCCTCGTCACCGACCAGGACCTCGGACCCGACCGGGCCGACGTCGTGACGTTGATGACGCTGCACGCGGCCAAGGGGCTCGAGTATTCGGTCGTCTTCCTCGCCGGTCTCGAGGAGGGCGTTCTCCCCCACGAGCGCAGCTCGGACGAGCCCGAGGAGTTGGAAGAGGAGCGCCGCCTCTGCTACGTCGGCATCACTCGGGCCAAGGAGACCCTCTTCCTCAGCCGAGCCCGCGTTCGGCGGGTGTACGGCGCCGAGGGCATCTTGCGGCCGCCGAGCCGCTTCCTCGTGGAGCTTCCGCGCGACGTCCGGGAAACCGTGACGGGCCGCCCCGGTGAGGGTCCGGGGGCTTCGCTCCGTTCCGCGGGGGCACCCCCCGTTACCGGCCTGGATCGGTCCGGACGCTTCTACGTTCCCGACCCGGAGGAGGCCGCGTTCGTTCCCGGCCTCCGCGTCCGCCACCCCCGGTACGGGTTCGGCACGGTGGAGGCCGTCGAAGGCGGCGGGCCCGCGTCGAAGGTGACCGTCCGCTTCGAGGGGGCGGGTCTGAAGAAGTTCGTCGCCGCGCTCGCCGGGCTCGAAGTGGAGACCTGAGGGCGTCGGGTCGAAGCCCCCTGTCACCTCCCTCGGCAGTGGATTCTCGGGCGGCATAGGCCTGTCGCGGGAGGTCGAACAACGCTATACTTCGCGGGCGGCCGGTCCTCGGGGCCCCAGATCACCGCGCCTGGAGGTTGCATGCTGGAGATCACCCGAGATCTCTATTGGGTAGGAGCCAAGGACTGGGAGCTCCGGACGTTTCACGGCCGAGAGCTCTCGACCCACCGCGGGTCCACGTACAACTCGTACCTGCTCCGGGATGAGAAGACCGTCCTCTTCGATACGGTCTGGAACCCCTTTCGCGAAGAGTTCGTCGCCCGCCTGGCGCGGGACCCCGGGCTCGACCGCATCGACCTGATCGTCGTCAACCACGGCGAGACGGACCACTCCGGGGCCTTGAAGCTCCTCCTCTCCAAGATGCCCAAGGTGCCGGTCTATTGCACCGGCAACGGCGAGAAGATCCTCCGGAAGCACTTTCACGAGGATTGGGACTTCCGCGTCGTGAAGACAGGAGACCGTCTGAAGACGGGCAAGTACGAGCTGCTGTTCTTCGAAATGCCGATGCTCCACTGGCCCGACAGCATGATGACGTACATCGAGGGCACGGGGGTGCTCGTCTCCAACGACGCCTTCGGACAGCACTACGCCGCCCGGGGGATGTTCAACGATGAGGTCGACGAGTGTGAGCTCTACGAGGAAGCTCTCAAGTACTACGCGAACATCCTGACGCCCTTCAACGCCCAGATGCGCAAAAAGCTCCAGGAGTTCGGCAACCTTGAGCTCCCGATCGAGATGATCTGCCCCAGCCACGGCGTGCTCTGGCGGGAGGACCCGCGCCAGATCATCACGAAGTACGCTGAGTGGTCGGAGGATTACCAGGAGGACCAGGTCGCGGTGCTCTACGACACGATGTGGAACGGGACGAAGGCGATGGCCGAGGCGATTGCCGCCGGCCTCGCGGCCGAGGGCCTCCCGGTCCGGGTCTTCAACACCTCGCGGACGGACAAGAACGACGTCGTCACCGAGGTATTCCGGTCGCGGGCGATCGTGGTCGGCTCCCCCACCGTGAACCGGACCGTGCTCTACTCCATCGCGGGCATCCTGGACCTCCTCGCCGGCCTGCGATTCAAGGGGAAGAAGGCAGCGGCCTTCGGCTCTTACGGCTGGAGCGGCGAGTCGGCGGACGCGATCCACCGCCACCTGAAGGAGGCCGGCTTCGAGGTCCTGGACGAAAAGCTCAAACTCAAGTACCAGCCCACCGGCGACGAACTCGACGAGTGCATGTCGTTCGGCCGCCGCTTCGCAGCATACCTGAATGCCTGAGGCGGAGGGCTCTCCTCGCGGGGCGCGGCGGTCCTGAAGCGACATGTGGCTGCCGATCCTCTGTCCCAACTGCCGCAAGCTCATCCGCTCGGACGAGCACGCCTGCCGTCACTGCGGGCTGCTCCGTCCCGGAGAGCGGTGGCGCCGGAACTTCCCGGCAGTCCTCCAGCCCCACCCCGACGACGTCATCCGTGACATCATCTACCTGAACGCCTTCTTCTACCTCCTCTCCCTCCTGCTGGTGCCGGCGAAGACGGGGATCTCCGGCAACCCCCTGCGGATGCTCTCGCCCTCCGACGAGAGCCTCTTCGCCCTCGGCGCCACCGGGACCTTCGCCCTGGAGGGAATGCACCGCTGGTGGACGCTCGTCGCCGCCAACTACCTCCACGGTGGGGTCCTCCACATCGTCTTCAACATGATGGCGCTCGCGCAGATCGGGCCCCTGGTGATCCGGGAGTACGGCGCCTCCCGCATGGTCACCCTCTACACGCTGGGAGGCGTCTTCGGCTTCATGGTCTCCTACCTCGCTCACACCCCCTTCACGTTGGGCGCGTCGGGCGCCGTGTGCAGCCTGATCGGCTCTGCCCTCTATTACGGGAAGAGCCGCGGCGGCGCGTACGGCCACGCCGTCTTCCACGGGGTGTGGGGCTGGGCGCTCGGCATCCTCCTCTTCGGGTTCGTGATGCCCGGCATCGACAACTGGGCGCACGGCGGCGGAATGGCCGCAGGCTTCCTGCTGGGGGCCGCGCTCGGGTACCAGGAGAGGGGACGCGAGAACGCTTGGCATCGACGCCTGGCCACCGGCTGCGTGCTCGCAACGCTGGCCATCCTCGCCTGGGCGGCGGCGACGGGGCTCACGGGACGGCTTCTCGGCTGACCCGCTCCCGTCGCCCGGAGGAGCGCGCGGGGTCCTGCCTTGGCAATTCCCGCCCGATTGTGCCATAGTCGGGGCGATCTCGCGGTGAGATCACCGGTTTCGTCATTATTCGGGAGGAGAGGATGACCCGGCGTCCGATCTACAAGGTCGATGCGTTCACCCAGACTGCGCTCCAGGGGAGCCCCGCGGGGGTGGTGCCTCTGGCGCGGGGATTGTCTGAAGACGACATGTTGGCCGTCGCCCGCGAGCTCAACGCCCCCGAGACGGCCTTCGTGCTCCCGTCGCGCCAGGGAGACGTCTCGCTCCGGTTCTTCACGCCGACGCAGGAGGTGCCCTTCTCCGGCCACGCGCTCGTCGCGAGCCTCTCCCTCCTGCGCGAACTGGGCGAGATCTCGACCGGCGAAGGCCCGGCGAGAGTGCGGGTGGAGACGGCCGCAGGGGTCCTTCCGGTGGAGATCGCCAGGGATGGCGACGAGTACCGCGTCGACGTCTCCCAGCCCCCGCCCGCCTTCCAGGAATTCAAGGGCTCGACGGAAGAGCTGCTCGATGCCCTGGGGGCGGATCCGTCGGACGTGCGGGAGGACCTGCCCGTGGAGCTCTCCTTCTCCGGACAGTGGCACCTCATCGTGCCGCTGGAGAGCAGCGAGGCGTTGGACGATCTCATGCCCGACAGCCGGCGCCTCGCCGACCTCAACCGGCACTCGGGCGCGGCCTCGACGTACGCCTTCGTCCAGGAGGCCGAGATCTTCCGCTGCCGGGATTTCGCGCCGGCAACCGGGGTCGACGAGGAGCTCGTCAACGGGAGCTCTTCGGGGGCGCTCGGCGCCTACCTCCTCCGCCACGGGATCATCCGCCCCGGCAAGGCGGTGAGCTTCCTCCAGGGCGAGGCGCGCGGGCGCCCCGGGCGGGCCCGGGTCGTGGCGCTCGGCCAAACCGGAAAGCCGACGGGGGTCGTCGTGGGAGGTCACGCCGTCGTCGCCTTGAGAGGCGAGGTTTGCCTACCGGAGTGAGAAACCGCCATCTGGGGGATAGCGGATGGAGGGGGTTGTGACCGGCATGACCCGAAAGAGACGCCTCGGAGAGATCCTGCTCGCGGCCGGTCTCGTCACGGAGTCGCAGCTCACGGCCGCCCTCCACAGCCAGAAGACCTGGGGCGGGAAACTGGGCTCCACGCTCGTGCGCATGGGCTTCGTCCGGGAGGAGGACCTGCTGGCCTGCCTCTCGACGCAGCTGCGCCTGCCGAGCGTGAACCTCGGGGCGGTGAAGATAGCCCCCCGCGCCATCCAGGCCCTGCCTCACCGGATCGCGGAGAAGTACAACGTGATCCCCGTCGCGCTCAAGGAGGAGCTGGGGAAGAAGACGATCATCCTGGCCATGTCCGACCCGACGAACCTGGACGCCATCAGCGAGATCCAGTTTCAGACCGGCGTGAGCATCCGCCCCGTGGTCGCGGCGGAGTCGTCCATTACGCGCGCGATCGACGAGTACTACCTGCGCAAGGGCCCGAAGCTGCAGTACGGCTACGAGAAGACGGTAGACCTCGCCAAGATCGCCGCTGCGGACGAGATGGTCCTGGTCGATCGGGGTGACGAGAAGACGCTGTCGCCCCTCGACGGTCTCGACGCGTCGAAGGTCCTCCGGCTCCTCATCCGCGTCCTGGAAGAGAAGGGGGTGATCAGCGCGCGCGACTTGGAGGAAGCCCTGAAGCGGAGCTCATGATCCCCTCCGGTGTCCCGACCGCTCCCCCCTACTCGTCCGAAACTGTACCCCTCGAAGCCGCCGAACTCCTGCGAGTCGAAGGGCTCGCCATCTCGTTCCCCTCGCCGCAAGGGGAAGTACGGGCGGTCCGAGGCGTCGGCTTCCGCGTCGCGCGGGGGGAGGCCGTTGCGCTCGTGGGCGAGTCGGGGTGCGGCAAGAGCCTCACCGCCCTCTCCGTAATCGGCCTGGTGCGCCCGCCCGCGCGGCGGGTGGCCGGGGAGATCCGCTTCCAAGGACGAGACACGGCGACTCTTTCGCCCTCCGAGCTCCGAGCGCTCCGGGGCCGCGAAATCGGCATGATCTTCCAGGAGCCCTCGGCGAGCCTCAATCCCGTCTTCACGGTGGGCTACCAGCTCGGCGAGGCCCTCGCCCGCGACGGCCGGATCCCCCGAGCCGTGATCCGGGCCAGGGCCGTCGAGCTCCTCCGGGACGTCGGAGTGCCGGACCCGGAGGGCCGCCTCCACGCCTACCCGGGAGAGCTCTCGGGCGGCCTGCGCCAGCGCGTGATGATCGCCATCGCGACGGCCTGCCGCCCGAAGCTCCTCATCGCCGACGAGCCGACGACTGCGCTGGACGTCCGGGTGCAGGCGCAAATCCTGGGGCTGCTCCTTCGGCTGCGCCGCGAGCGGGGGATGGCGCTGCTGCTCATCACCCACGACCTCGCGGTGGTCGCTCAGAGCGCGGATCGCGTCGTCGTCATGTACAGCGGCCACTGCGTGGAGGAGGCCGCGGTCGCCGAGCTCTTCCGGTCGCCCCTCCACCCCTACACGCGCGGCCTGCTCGGTTCCATGCCCGGCCACGGGCTGGTGCCGAGGAAGGGGCGCCTCCCGGCGATTCCGGGCAGCGTGCCGTCGCCGTCGAAGCTCCCCTCCGGCTGTCCTTTTCGCGATCGCTGCTCCCTCGCCGTGGAGCGGTGCGCCGAGGCGCTGCCGGCCTGGGAGGAGAAGCTCCCCGGCCACGGCGTGCGGTGCGTGCGGGCGTGATGTTCCGCCTGGAGTCCGTGAGCCGCACCTACCGGAAGCGGCTCGGCTTGGGGCGCCGCTCGGCCGAGCTCCCCGCCGTGGGAGGCGTGGACCTGACGCTCCGGCAGGGCGAGACGCTCGCGCTCGTCGGGGAGTCGGGCTGCGGCAAGAGCACCCTCGCGCGCCTCCTCCTGCGCCTCGAACGGCCCGACGCGGGGAGGATCCTCTATCGAGACGCCGACCTCTGGGCCTTCTCCCGGCAGCAGGTGCGCGCGTTCCGGCGCGAGGTCCAGCTCGTCTTCCAGGATCCCCAGGGGTCGCTGAACCCGCGGATGACGGTCGAGGAGGTCCTCTCCGAACCGCTCATCATCCATCGGCTCTCCCACGGAGCGGCCCGCCGGAGGCGGGTCGACGAGCTCCTGGCGCAGGTGGGCCTGGCGCCGGAGATGGCCTCGCGCCTGCCCCACGAGCTGAGCGGCGGCCAGCGGCAGCGGATCGGCATCGCCCGGGCGCTCGCGGTGGACCCGGCGGTCCTCGTCGCGGACGAGCCGGTCTCCGCGCTCGACGTCTCGGTGCAGGCCCAGGTGATCAATCTGCTCCAGGAGCTCAAGGAGCAGCGCCACCTCACCTACCTCTTCATCAGCCACGACTTGCGCGTCGTTCGCCACATCGCGGACCGCATCGCGGTCATGTACCGGGGCCGGCTCGTCGAAGTGGGCGAGGCGTGTGAGGTCTTCGAGCGTCCCCTGCACCCGTATACGCGCTCTCTCCTGGACGCGGTCCCCCTGCTCGGCCGGGCCGCTCGGGGGAGCGGGCCTTCCCCGGACGGCGAGCCGGAGGCTCTGCCCTCCGCCGGCTGCGCGTTTCGGGACCGGTGTCCGGAGGCCGCTCCGGCGTGCGGCCGGACGGCTCCGCCTCTGCGTCTCGCAGGCGAGGAGCGGGCGGTGTCCTGCCACACACGGGTCTCCTCGAACGAATGACCCCCTTGCCATTCGCGAGGCGGCCCCTTAGGTTGCTTGGCGAACTAGCGTGGGACTGTCATTATGGAGGTTTCGGATGTTCTTCGACCCCCTCTACCTGGTGCTGATCGCTCCTGCCCTCCTCCTCTCCATCGGGGCCCAAATCTGGGTCAAGTCGGCCTTTGGCCGGTACGGCGGGATCGGAAACCGCCGGAACCTCACCGGCGCGGAAGCCGCACGCCAGATCCTCCGGACCGGGGGGCTCTCCGACGTTTCGATCGAGGTGACCGAGGGCTTCCTCGGGGACCACTACGATCCACGCGAGCGCGTCCTGCGGCTCTCGCCGGACGTCTACTCCCGGGCAAGCCTCGCGGCCGTGGGAGTCGCCGCCCACGAGGCGGGACACGCGCTCCAGGATGCGCGCGGCTACGCGCCCATGAGGGTGAGGGCGGCGCTGGTGCCGGCGGCCCAGATCGGCTCGAATCTCGCCTTCCCGCTGCTCATCATCGGGATGATGATCCAGGCGCTGGCGCTCGTGAAGTTCGGTGTGCTGCTCTTCACGGCAGCGGTCCTGTTTCAGGTGGTCACCCTCCCCGTGGAGTTCAACGCCAGCCGACGCGCGCTGGCTGCGCTGGAGGGAGCGGGGATCCTGTACTCTGATGAGATGCCCGGGGCGAGGAGGGTGCTCTCGGCAGCAGCCATGACATACGTGGCAGCGGCGGTTGCGGCCGTGATGCAGCTCATCTACTTCCTCGTCCGCTCAGGCCTCCTCGGTGGAAGCAGGGACGAATGACCGAGCCCACCTGGAGGAGGCTCGTCGAGGAGCTCCGGCAGAGCGGCTACCGGAGCGTCTACCTGGACCGGCTGCACGAGCGGCTCCAGATCCAGGTGAGCCAGGACGACCTGAAGCGGGAGATCTT
>JACRCS010000351.1 GCA_016218905.1 Deltaproteobacteria bacterium | reverse complement strand
TCCCGGCCCATCGGCAATTCCGACTTGGCGGTGGTGACGACGACGGCCCTGTCAAACCTCCTCGTGGCCGTCGGCAAGGATGAGCTTCGCAACGTGTGCGTGGTCCTTTCGGACCTTCGAAGCACGTATGAGTCGGGGAGCCAACGGCTCAGCCGAGCCCTGGAGAACCTGGCCGACGAGGTGGGCCGAAGCGCCTTGAATCTCGAGCCCGTGGGACTGAACACCGACGAGGTTTACGACATCCTGCGCAAGCGCCTCTTCGAAGACGAAGGCCTCCCGAGCCAGGAAGCGGTGCTCGACGTGGGCCGGGCATACGCCCAGGCGGTGCGCGATGCCAAGCAGATGGACATCACCAACGCGCCCCCCGAGAAGTTCGCCCAACAGATCGCCGAGTCCTACCCCTTTCATCCGGCCATCCGCGACCTCTTCGCGCGGTTCCGGGAGAACCCCGGCTTCCAACAGACCCGGGGGCTGATCCGGCTCATGCGGATCGTAGTCTCGCGCCTGTACGAGGGAAGCGACTGCAAGGCCGGCCGCATCCAGCTCATCCACGCCCACGACCTCGACCTCAACGACCGCGAGACCCTGGCCGAGATCACGTCGATCAACCCGACGCTGGACAACGCCATCAGCCACGACATCGCCTCCAGCGGGAGGGCCGTGGCAGAGAACATGGACGCCAACCTCGGCAACTCCGACACGAGCGATGCGGCGAGGCTCATCCTCGTATCATCACTGGCCAACGTGCCCAACGCGGTGGTCGGCCTCACCCTCTCGGAGATCGTCGCCTACCTCTGCGCGCCGGGTCGGGATCCCACCAAGCTCAAGGAGATCCTGGGTACGCTCTCGACCAAAGCCTGGTATCTCCACTCGAACCGCGAGGGGAAGCTCTTCTTCCGAAACGTCCAGAACCTCGTGGCGAAGCTCAAGACCACGGCGGACTCCTACAATCGCGAGTCCTCCCTGAAGGAGCTGCGGACCTTCCTGCAGCAGAGCTTCGCCCCGAGTCAGAAGGACTGCTACCAGGAGGTGCGGGCCCTGCCGCCCGTGGATGAGATTCAGGTGGGCCAAGACAAGGTCACCCTTGTCATCTACGAGCCCTACCCCGGAGGTCTCCACCCCGACCTGCAACGGTTCTACGACGACCTGGACTGCAAGAACCGGATCGCCTTCCTTTCTGGGCAACGGGAGACCCTGGAGACGCTTCTCGAAGTCGCCCGGGAGTACAAGGCCATCTCCCACATCTTGGGGGAGATGGACAAGGAGAAGATCCCGGACAGCGACCCCCAGCGCGCAACCGCCACAGACCTCTTCGACAAGGTCAAGCTTCGCCTCCTGAGCGCCACGCGCGAGACGTTCACCCGGCTCACCTACCCCCACGGCGAGCAGCTCATGAACGCCGATTTCCTCATGAACTTCACCAACAACGAGTACCGGGGGGAGCAGCAGGTCCGCGAGACGCTCAAGGGCAAGCAGAAGTTCACGGAAGACGTGACCGGAGACACCTTCCGGAAGAAGTGCGAGGCGCGCCTCTTCACCCAGAAGGCTATGCCCTGGACTGAGGTGCGGCGGCGAGCCGCCATCAACACGAGCTGGCAGTGGCACCGCCCCGACGCCCTGGACCTCCTCAAGGAAGACCTCTGCCACAAGGATCAGTGGAGGGAAGAAGGCGGCTACGTCGAGAAGGGGCCCTTCCCGCTCCCCACCACCGACGTCCGGATCCAGGAGCTCGACCGGAACAGCGACACTGGAGAGGTCACGCTCAAACTGACGCCCGTGCACGGCGATGCGATCCATTACGAGGTCGGCGCGCCTGCCACGACCGGTTCCCTCAAGGTTGCCGACGCGAAGTGTTTTCGCACGAAAGAACTCGAGGTCTCGTTTCTGTGCGCAGACTCCGGGGGAGGGCACGAGGCCGGCGATGCCGTCAGCTGGCGAAACCGGATCACCGTAAAGTCCCGTGCGTATCAGAACGGCCAGGACAAGATGGTCGAGCTGAGGGCGGCGCCGCCGGTGCCGCTCCGTTACACCACCGACGGCTCCGATCCGAAGCTTCACGGGGGCGCATACGACGGGCCGCTGGTGATCCCGTATGGAACCGTCTGTGTGCTCGCCCTGGCCGAGAAGAACGGTCTCTCGTCGGACGTTCACCGGCTGGACATCGACTGGAGCTCCGCGAGCGAGTTCAAGGTCGATCCGGAGAAGCCCGCCCTCTGGCGAAGGGAGCACTCGCCCAAGACCACGAAGGAGACCTACGACTTCCTGGCCCGGCTACGAAAGCACGCGGGGGAGGTGCCTGGGCCGAGGGTATCCATCGTGGGCCAAGCGTGGCTCGAGCTGAGCTTCGACGAGAAGCTCGTCTTGTCTTCCGACAAGCTGGAGCCCGCCATCGAAACCCTGCGGGGGCTCCTCCCCGACGGGCAGGTCGCGCTCGAAGCGCTGGCGATTCAATTTGCCACTGGGCAGAACCTCCTCGACTGGGTCAACGACGTGAAGACCGAGCTCAAGCCCGACGAGGTGGAGCAGTAATGCCTGCACGTCCCAAAACCCTCGGGTTCGGCTTCGTGCCCTCGGAATCGGAGCACCACTTCCTCGTGAGCGTCTCGCCCCGAAAGAAGGAGTTCGTGTTCCTCTCGGAGCACTTCACCTGGGAGGAGAGCCAGGAGGCCCGGGAGCTCTCCTTTGCACTGGGCCGCGACGACGCGAAGATCAAGGTGTACTTGGACCGCCACAAGTGGGACGCCATAGCCGACGCGGTCCGCGTGGAGTTCAACGCGCGCCTGAAGAAGAACGGCCTCAAGCCCGGCCAGTGGAAGGAGGCGCAGACGCCGGTCTCTCGGCTGTTCGGCAAGGAGCTCATTCTCCTGGCCTGGGCCATCGAAGACGCCGACCCGGCCCTGATTCCTGCCGCGATCAAGAATTGGCTCGGCCTCACCCCGGAAGAGCGCTGGTGGCTGTTCACCATGACGAATGCGGCCACGGGGCACGCCGTGACGGGGAAGAACAAGGGCTGGCGAAAGGCCGTCCGTTACGCCCTGACCGAGAATCCGGTGGCCGAGGGCTACCAGCCGGTCCGTCCCAAGGAAGGGCTCTTCCAGCTGTTGGAGGACGAGCTTCCCTGGACCAGCCGGGGCAAGGCCGCGGCAGAAACGGTGCCCGACCGCCATACGAGGGCAGGCAAGACGGAGCCGAGCGCATGACCCACACCGGCAAGTCCTTCCTCGAGACACAGCTCCCCGTGTCCAAGCTCTCGAAGGAGAGTTACAAGGAGCGCAAGGCCAACTACAGCCAGACCCTCACGGGGCTCGGCAAGTGGTGGGGGCGAAAGCCCCTGATCCTGGTGCGGGCGGCGATCCTGGGGTTGCTGACGCCCGCGTCGGAAGATCCACGGAAGGACCGGGAGGTCTACCTCAAGCTCCTGACCATGGACGACGAGGGCCTTTGGCGGCGAAAGGCCAAGGCCATAGCACTGCGCGACTTGTTCGCCCGCCTGACCCCCGCCGAGAGGGAGCGCTGGTTCAAGGCGGACACGGATCCGAAGCGACCGAAGTTCAAGAAGGGCGTGAAGCGAGCAGAGAAGGAAGAGCTCCAGCGGGCCGTCTTCTTCCGCCTGTCCTACGACGAACGGCTGGAGTACTGCGATCGGCCCGAGCAGATCGACGGCCCTTCGCAGGAGGCCTGGGACGAGATCAACGCGCACCTCGGTACCACGGCGAACAACCTCCCCGACCTGGTGCGGCAGCTCGGGGAGCGACAGTTCGGGCACGTGCCCCGGGTGGGCGACGCCTTCTGCGGGGGCGGCAGCGTGCCCTTCGAGGCGGCCCGCCTCGGTTGCGAGGCGTACGGCTCGGATCTGAACCCGGTGGCCGCCCTCCTCACTTGGGCGTCGCTCAACATCGTGGGCGGAGGGCCCGAGGTGGCCGAGGCGGTTCGAAAGGCCCAGCGCGAAGTGTACGACGCGGTGGACCGCCAGATCACCGAGTGGGGCATCGAGCACAACGAGGCCGGCCACCGGGCCGACGCCTACCTCTACTGCAACGAGGTCGTGTGCCCCGAGTGCGGTTGGGACGTCCCCCTGGCGCCATCCTGGGTCATCGGTGAGAAGACCCACTGCGTCGCGATTCTGGAGGCGGACGCGGAGGACGAGAGCTATCGGATCCGGATCGAGTCGGGCGTCTCCGCGGAGAAGATGGCCGCGGCCAAGCGGGCCGGCACTGCGAAAGACTCGGCCCTCCTCTGCCCCCACTGCCGGCAATCGACCCCCATGACCATGCTCCGGGGCGATCGCCGAAGCGGTGGGGAGACGCGCTACGGACTGCGGATGTGGGAGAAAGCCGATATCGTGCCGGCGCCGGACGACGTGTTCCAGGAGCGGCTCTACTGCATCCGGTGGGTCGAGACGTGGTTTGACGCGGAAGGGAAGGAGCAGACTGAGCGGTACTACGCGGCACCTGACCGCCAGGACGCCCAGAGGGAGCGGAAGGTCTTGGAGCTCCTCACGGAGCGCTTCGACGAGTGGCAAGTAGAGGGTTTCATTCCCAGCCGCGCTATCCAACCGGGGGACAAGACAGACGAGCTGATCCGAACCCGGGGGTGGACCCACTGGCACCAGCTGTTCACGCCGCGCCAGCTCCTTACGAACGGGTTGTTTGCTTCGGAGATCGCCCGTTGGAGGGATAACCCCGCCGTGGAGACCTTGCTTCTCCTCGGGATCGGCAAGTGCGCAGACTGGAACAGCAAACTGTGCAAGTGGACACCTGCGCCGGGTTCAGAGAAGACCGAGCAGACGTTCTTGAATCAGGCATTGAACCCGCTGTCGAATTACGGCGTCCGAGGTCTCTCGCCGTTGCAGGTCAATTTCGAAATCTCGATTCATGCCAATACGCTTAACGGTACCACGAGTCTTCACCCCGGCGATGCGAGAAGTTCTAGCGTTTCCTGCGACGCTTGGATCACAGATCCGCCTTATGCCGACGCCATCACCTATCATGAACTCAGCGAGTACTTTCTGGCGTGGTACGAGAAGAGGCTTGCCGAGCTATTCCCCTCCTGGTATGCGGACAGTAGGCGTGCCCTCGCCATCAAGGGCTCCGACGAGACCTTCCGCAAGAGCATGGTGGACTGCTACCGGAACCTGGCCGACCACATGCCGGACAACGGCGCGCAGATCGTCATGTTCACCCATCAGGATGCGAGGGTCTGGGGCGACCTGGCGCTGATCCTGTGGGCGTCGGGGCTTCGGGTTACGGCGGCGTGGTGCGTCGCGACAGAGACCGATACGGCGCTGAAGGTGGGCAACTACGTTCAGGGCACGGTGCTTCTGGTGCTCCGGAAGCAGACGTCGGAGGAGACGGCGTTCCTGGACGAGGTGTACCCGCGGGTCGAGAACGAAGTGAGGATGCAACTCGACGCCATGCTGGCCTTGGAGGACCAGGAAGACCCGAACTTCGGCGACACCGACTACCAACTCGCCGCGTACGCGGCGGCGCTCCGGGTGCTCACCCAGTACAAGAACATCGAGGACATCGACGTCGCCTACGAGCTCACCCGGGCCCGAGCGCGCGGCGAGGAATCGCCGGTGGAGCAAATCATCGCCGACGCCGTGAAGACCGCCTGCGACCACCTCTTGCCCAAAGGCTTCGACGCCTTCGTCTGGAAGACCCTGACGCCGGAGGAGCGCTTCTACTTGAAGGGGCTCGACCTGGAGAGCCATGGCGAGTACCGGGCTGGCGCGTACCAAGAACTGGCCCGCGGCTTCGGCGTGCGGGAGTACCGGGGGCTTCTGGCCGACAAAAGGGCCAACGAGACGCGGCTCAAGACGGCGACAGAGCTCGGGGCGCGCCTGCTTGGAGATGCGGGCTTCGGCGCCTCGCCCACGCGCCACGCGCTCTTTGCGGTTCGGGAGATCGCGCGGACGGAGGAAGTCGCAGACGGGCGGAACTGGTTTCACAACGAGATCAAAGACACCTACTGGAGCCTTCGGAAGAGCCTCATCGAGGTCCTGCGCTACCTCGGCCGCATGGCGATCCGGATGCCGGCATGGAAGAAGGACGGAGCTGCGGCCCTGCTGTTGGCGGGAGCGCTGGAGAACGACCATCCCGGCGGAGGGGTTTTCGGAGAAAACAAATGACCCCCTCCCCGTGAATGAAGATCCTGTAGGGAGGGGGCCAGCTATGTCGTTATGGTCAGCGCTACGCTGACGATCACACTATAGCGATGGTCCGGCCTCGTGAAACGATTTTTTCGGGGGAGCACAAATCATGAAACAGGTCGCCGTTCTCATCGACGCTGGAGTCGCGCTGTAGAAGCTTCGCGAGCCGCTGGGCCGCGCCCCGACCCCCGAGGACATGGTCGCGTTCGCGGAAGCCTGCCTTGGTACCGGCGAGGAGCTCTTCCGCATCTACGTGTATGACTGCCCTCCCTATGCCCAGCCCGCCAAGCACCCCGTCACGGGAGAGATGGTGGACTTCGGAGCCTCGCGGGTGGCGCGGGAGCAAGGTGCCTTTCTCGACGCTCTGGCGCGCAAAGACCACGTCGCGCTCCGCAAGGGGACGCTGATTCTCGCGGGCTGGAAGCTGAAGCCCAGCGTCCAGCGGACCCTCATCCAGAACTCCCGCTGTCTCCAATCGACCGATCTGATTCCGGACTTCAAGCAGAAGGGCGTGGATATCAAGATCGGCCTCGATGTCGCGTGGCTTTCGAGCAAGCGCATCGTGGACCGAGTCATTCTTGTCACGGGCGACAGCGACTTCGTGCCGGCCATGAAGTTCGCCCGCCGTGAGGGCGTCCAGGTGGTGCTTGTCACGCTAGGGCATCGAGTGATCGCGTCGTTGATCGAGCACGCAGACGAGTTCCGGCGGGTCGACTGGCCCACACCCCAGCCGGCGGCTGTTCCGCCCGCGGGTTCGTGACCTCGTGATCCAACGCTTCTCTTCCCGCCGGCAGCGCCTGGACCAGTCCTTTCTCACAGCGAGGCTGACCGGCGCCCAGGCCTACGACCGGATCGCGGGTTACTTCCGATCGTCCATGTTGGAGGTCGCCGGCGAGGCCTTGGAGAGCATGTCGGGTACGGTACGGCTCGTGTGCAACTCGGACCTCGACGTTCGGGATGTGGAGACGGCCAAGGCCGCCAACTTCGCCCTTCGCAAGGAGTGGTGCAGCTCGGAGCCGGAGAAATACGGCCCCAAAGGGAAGCCCCGTTTTCAGCGACTCTACGAGTTCCTTCGGTCCGGCAAGCTCCAGATCAAGGTGCTGCCCCGCGAGAAGTTCGGCCTCGTCCACGGGAAGGCGGGGGTGGTCACGCTGGCCGATGGCCGAAAGACCTCGTTCGTAGGGAGCACCAACGAGACGTACGACGCCTGGAAGCTCCATTACGAGCTCGTTTGGGAAGACGACTCACCTGAGGCCGTCGCGTGGGTGCAGGAGGAGTTCGAAGCCCTTTGGAGCAGCCCCTTTGCCGTGTGGCTCGCGGACTTCGTCGTGGAAGACATCGGGCGGCTCGCCCAACGCGAAGTCGTCGGCAGCGTGGAGATCTGGAGGGAGGAGGCCGACCCGGCAGCTCCCATCATCGAGGCACCCGTCTACCGTCAGGAATACGGCCTATGGGCGCACCAGAAGTCGTTCGTGAAGCAGGCCTTCGACGCTCACCTGGGCCCCCATGGGGCGCGTTTCGTGCTCGCCGACCAGGTGGGGCTCGGGAAGACCCTGCAGCTCGCCCTAGCCGCCCAGCTCATGGCGCTCTATGGCACGAGGCCTGTTCTGGTGCTCGCCCCGAAGACGTTGCTCTGGCAGTGGCAGGACGAGATGAAGAGCCTCCTTGCCATGCCTGCGGCCGTTTGGACGGGAAAGCAGTGGGTGGACGAGAACGGAATCGAGTACCCTTGCGCCGGCCCGGAGGGCATCAGGAAGTGCCCGAGGCGCGTAGGGCTTGTGTCGCAAGGACTGGTGACGAGCCGATCCGAGGCCGCGGATTATCTGAAGACTCTGCGCTACGAGTGCGTGATCGTGGACGAGGCCCACCGGGCGCGGAGGAAGAACCTGGGCGTGGGCCGCGAGAACGAGAGCCCGGACGCGAACAACCTCCTTTCCTTTCTCTACGAGGTCTCCCCCAGGACGAAGAGCCTCCTCCTGGCCACCGCAACCCCGGTCCAACTCCATCCGATCGAAGCCTGGGACCTGTTGAGCGTGCTCGCGGGGGACAACGAGTCGGTGCTGGGCAACACCTGGAGCCGGTGGCGCCGCGCTGGAGAGGCGTTGGATCTGGTCGTGGGGCGTGTCTCGCTTTCGGAGGAGGACCTGGACCGCTGGAGCTGGATCCGAAACCCCCTCCCGCCGGCCGCGGAGGGCGCTGACTTCCACATTCTTCGGCGCTCGCTTCGGATGCCGGACGAGGCCGCCGTAGCGCCCGGCGACTCGTGGGAGAGATTGGGCGAGCCGGATCGGGCGCGCGTCCGAAGGCTGGCCCGCGACTTCGGGGAGGAGCACAACCCGTTCATCCGCCACATCGTGCGCCGGACTCGCGACTACCTGGAGACGACGCTCGATCCGGAGACGAACGAGCCCTATCTGAAACCCGTGGCTGTTGAGCTCCTGGGAGAAACGGACGCCGACGCGATCCGGCTACCCCCGTACTTGCAGGACGCCTATCGTCTGGCCGAGGAGTTTTGCCACCTGATCGGCGCCCGGGTGCAGGGGGCCGGGTTCCTGAAGACGCTCCTCCTTCGGCGGGTGGGCAGCACGATGTACGCGGGCAGCCTAACGGCCGAGAGCATGCTTGGCTCTTGGAGGGACGTGCCGGAGTCCGACGAGGAGGAGGAAGAGGAGCAGCTCCCCGCAGAGGAGACGTTTCGGACGCTGACGCCGCAGGAGCGGCAGAAGCTGCAGGCCTTCGTGGATGCCCTGCGCGCCAATCAGGAGCGAGACCCGAAGTACCAAGTGGTCGTCCAGTGCCTCCGGGGCCAAGGGTGGCTCGAGCAGGGGTGCATCGTCTTCTCCCAGTACTACGACTCGATTGCCTGGCTCGGAAGACCGAGTTCACCATCTCCTTTCGGATCGATTGGAAAGCATCTACCATCTCTTCGGCCAGGTTCCAGATGTCTTGGAGGATGTGTGGATCCAGGTAGCCCTTGGAGAGATCGAACACGCCAAACAGACCATCGACGCTGTCCCCAGGCAGCATCCTTTTGCTATGAAGTACAACAAGATCGAGAAGATTGACTGGGAATCGTGCTTCAAGGTCTTGGACTCGGAGGAGCGGCGGCTCTTCTTGTTGCGGGGGTGGGGTTGAGAGGTTTCAAGTACCTTGGAGACGAGGGAAGGCTGCTTCGCACGTGGATGATCGGGGCCTCGAGTTCTGCACCGCGCTGCACCTCACTCTCGTTGAATGGACTGGGCCATCACGGAGCTGAAGGAGTCTGGAATCTCCGCGGGGCAACAAGGCCAGGCCGTAATCAGGCGCAAGACCCTGGCAGTCAGGCGCAAATCGGACGCAAGCCGCCAACGTCGGGCGCAAAGCAGGCAAGACCGGGAGGGAAGGCAAACGGCTGATGAGGGAGGAAACCCGAATCGTCCGGGCCGAGACGAACGCCAAACCGTGACGGCTACAAAGGAGGATCATCCATGAAGAACGTAGAGATGACCGTTGAAGGCAGCATCCTGACCATCAAGGTGGACCTGACGAAGGACTTCGGGCCGTCGTCTTCGGGGAAGACCATCATCATCGCCTCCACCGAGGGCAATGCGTCGATTCCCGGCCGGGAAGACGCCAAGGTGGGCCTGAACGTGTACAAGAAGAAGTGAGTGGTCCGTGAAGCTCAACTGGGGTGAGCGGCTCGCCGTCAACAACCCGCTGCGCGTGGTGCAGCAGGGATTCGAAGTCCTTTGGTTCAAGCACCGGGCGCGGCTACCGGAGGGATCGCGGCTCCTCGAGATCGGCTGCGGCCGCGGCGCCGGCGCGCAGATCCTGCTCCGAGAGTTTCACCCTCGGGAGCTCCACGCCACCGACCTGGACGTCGAAATGCTCCGCCGCGCCGAAGGCTACATGGCGCCCGCGGCACGGGCGCGGGTCACCCTGACCGTGGCGGATGCACTGCGATTGCCGCATCGCCCGGCTTCCTTCGACGCCGTATTCGGCTTCGGTGTGCTCCACCACATCCCGGACTGGCGCGAGGCCCTGCGAGAGGTGGCCCGAGTGCTCCGGCCGAGCGGGGTGTACTGCCTCGAAGAGCTCTACCCCTCTCTCTACCAGAACGCCGTCACCAAGCACTTCCTCCTGCATCCGACGGAAGACCGGTTTGGCGGCGACGACTTGCGCGCTGAGCTCCCACGGGCCGGCTTCCGGCTCCTCGACCAGGTCGAGGTGCCCCTCGCGGGCCTCCTGGCGGTGTGCGAGCGTCGGGGGTAGGTCTCGGTCAGGCGGAGGAGGCCAGGAACTCCAGCGCCAGGCGAGGCAGAGCCCTCCAAACCCCCCGGAGGATCTCATCCTCCTCCGCGGTCTTCGACTCCCATAAGGACCGACTGAGGGGCAGGTCGCTCACGTAGGTCAGTGCCGCCGCTCGCAGGCCGTGGTGAGCGGCGGCAGAATAGAAGGCCGAGAGCTCCATCTCGAGCGCATCGAAGCCGCAGCGGGCCAGGAGCTCGAGGTTGTTTCGGCACTCGAACGCCACGGCCCCGATGGTGAAGACGCGCCCTTCGCGAACCGGAAGCCCGCGGTGCCGGAGCAAGGCCGCCAGGTCCGCCTCCATCCCGCCGGTACAGGAGACGGTTCGCGCCTCCCTCACCACTCTCTCGAAGCCGAGGTCCCGGTAGCGC
>JACRCS010000360.1 GCA_016218905.1 Deltaproteobacteria bacterium | reverse complement strand
CTCCCGATCGTTTCCACGGTCACGCGCGTTCCGCGAATGCAGGGCTTTCCGCCCATGACGCGGGAGTTGGTCGTGATACGACAACTATCGAGCGCTCTTCTCGTCTTCGCCTCAACCTCACGAGAATTGGGTCTCTTGGTCATGCCAATCAGAATACGTATAGTCCGGCGCTTTATCAACCGCGGTATTATCGTCCGCGGAGCTTTCGTCCGTCGCCTCATCGGCGCCATAGCGATAGCCTTACCCTCGTGGCGCGTGAGCCCGATCTTGTGACCCTGGGATCCCGAATCCGGGCGCTCCGATCGGAACGCGGCTGGTCACAGGAGGGTTTCGCCGACAGGTGCGGCCTCGACAGGACGTATATCGGAGGAATCGAGCGCGGCGAGAGAAACCTCGCTGTCCTCAATCTCCTTCGAATCACCCGCACTCTGGGGGTGACCGTAGGTGAGTTGTTCGCGGGAATCGGCGTCGGCGAGATTGACGCGGCGGGCACCCAGCCGAGCGGAAGGGCGAATCCGTGAGCGACTGGTCGCTTCGCTTCTGAAGATGGGCTGCGGCGGCTGACGCCAAGACGCCAGCAAGGTACTCAGCCGCTCCGGGGACGAGGGGCTCGACGCCTCAGACCGAATCGCCCGGATCGAGCTTCGAGAGAGAAGAACCGTCAGCCGGAGCGCCTTTCAGCGCGTGTCGCGGCTCTGCGCGCGCGGATCGTCGCCACAGCCACAGGCCGCGCCGCCGCTTTTCGCGGGCGCGGCATCGGCTCGAACCGCACGGTGAGCCGCGTTCCGGTGGCCGCGGCGTACTTGACCAGGGTCTTCAAGCCGAGGTTCTTCACCCGCCCGGACTCGACCTTGGCGATGTAGGGCTGGCTTGCACCGATCCTCTCGGCGAGGTCTCGCTGGGACAGCCCGGTCTTCTCGCGCAGTGCGACGAGCTCCTGCTCGATCCTCATCTCGGCCATGCGTTCCTCGACGGCGCGCGCAGTCTCGGGATCCACCATGACGGAGTCCAGCCACTCCATGACTTCCGTCTTCTTCCGCTTGGCCATGGCTCACCTCCTGGGGCGTTGGCGCTCCTCGTGGCGCCGAAGGGCTTCCTTCTGGAGTCCCCTCATCCGCCTGAGCGTCGCGGGCAGGATGTAATCGTAGGATAACCTACCGGTTATAGGCAGCTGATGGGATCGGGTGCGCGCTTCGAGTCCGCTCGACCCCGAGATGCATTCAGCTCCGGCAGGGGCGACCGACCATGACGTAAGTGACGCCTAGTTGCCGGATCATTTCGATCATTCTATCCTGACGCCATGGCCGTTCCTCCTCCCCTCGCCATCGCGGCGCTGAGTCCCGACGAAGCCAAGGTGCTCGCCCGCAAGCACCCCGAGATGGCCCGGGCCAAGGGTCGCTCGGCCGTGGCCATCACCGGAGAAGCCAAGCTCCTGGAGTCGGTCGTGCAGGCCGTCCGGCGGCTGTCTCGTGGCCCGACGAAGGGCACGGCGGTCATCGACACCGTCCTGAGCCTCATGGCGAGTGAGCCCACGAATCGTGAGCACTACATCGACGTGCTCATGGCCAGCCTCGGCGTGGCGGACCGCTCAGAGCTCCCGCAGCTGATCCGAAGCGCGAGACGGCGCGCCGAGCTCCTTCGAGACTTCGAGGGGTTGACGAGTGCACAGGTGGCGGACCTTCGCGGCTCGACTGCCGGGAATCGCGCGGCGATCGCGAGCCGCTGGAAGAGCGAAGGACGGGTCTTCTCTGTCCGGTATCAGAAGTCCGAGCTCTATCCGGCGTTCCAGCTCGACGAGGACGGTGAGCCGCGGCCCGTCATTCGACGGATCCTCGAAGCGATCGGAGGCCGAGACGGCTGGGAGCTGGCCCTCTGGTTCACGGCCGCAAACGGCTGGCTCGACGACAAGCGGCCGGTCGATCTCCTCGACAAGGCCAAGCGCGAGGACGAGATCGTGGACGCCGCCCGGCGCTCCTTCGAGCCGCTCGCCGTCTGATGTCGGCACGAGTCCCGGAGCCTCCCGACGTCGCGTTGAAGAAGCCGCGTCTTCACACGTGGTCGAGCGGCGTCGTCCTCTATCGCATCTTCGACACCAAGCGGGGGCCCACCTCCTTCAATCCCGGGACGAGCCCGCCAGAGGTCAGGACGCGCTTCGCCTTCTTTTCGGGTCCGCACGGGAAGACCGTCGGGGTCGCCTACGCGGCCGAGTCGGAGGAAGGCGCCATCTGTGAGACGGTCTTCCACGACGTTCCGTTAACGAGCAGCCCGCGGCAGATCCTCGCCTCGCGCCTGGCACCGCTGGCGCTCGTGGCGCTCCGTCCGGCTCGCGACCTGTCGCTCGTCGCGCTTCTCGGCAGCGGCCTGACGCAGCTGGGCGTCCGGGCCGATCACCTCACCGCGACCGGAGCGAATACCTACCCCAAGACCGTCGCGTGGGCGAAAGCGCTGCACGCCGCGCTCCCCGATGTGGACGGGCTCGTGTGGATGTCGTGCCGGTTCAATACCGCAAAGGCGGTTGTGCTGTTCGCGGACCGCATCTCGGCTTCGGACCTCCCCGTGCGCGGCACAGCGCGTCCTATCGTCTCTGGAGCGGGACGACGCCTCGTCAACGAGGCCGCAGACCACGCCGACATCGACATCGTCTGAGTGGCCGCGCCTCGTGAGCGTCTAATCGGCGATCCGGTCGAGGCGCTCGAACGCGCGGGGAGTGGTACCGGGAGTGGGCGGAGGCGGTCGCGAAAGGAGAGCTTGGGAGGGCCTCCGAAAGAAGGTCCTGGCAGCCGTCTCGAAGCACTCTCTGGCGGTCGAGATGCTGGTCGGCGTGCCGAAGGAGACCGCTTCGCAGCGCAGACCTAACTCGCCGCCCCGCGGGGTGGCCTTTCTCGTTTCGGCGACGTGGTCAGCCTCTGTACAAAGCGACCTTTCGTCGAGAACCCTCTTGCAGCTGCTCTAGCAATTCGGTAGCGTCACACCTGCAAAGATGATGAAGACTGCCTGACGAAAGCGAACGTATCCGGCTCCTGGTGATCGGACGTTCGGCGAGGAGTGGTCATGAAGACATGTGGGTGGGTTGTCT
>JACRCS010000355.1 GCA_016218905.1 Deltaproteobacteria bacterium | reverse complement strand
CGCACATCCCGCTCGTGCGAGCCGGGGTCATCCGCGCCGCCGGGATCATCGCGGACTCCAAGTCGGGGGTTTCCGGCGCGGGGCGGGAAGCGAGCCTCGGCACCCACTACTGCGAGGTGAACGAAGGCTTCAAGGCCTACAAGGTCGCCTCCCACCGCCACGCGCCGGAGATGGAGGCCGAGCTCTCCCTCGCCGCCGGCTCACCCGTGCGCCTGCTCTTTACGCCTCACCTGGTCCCGATGGACCGCGGCATCCTCTCCACGCTTTACGTCGAGCCGAAGGACGGGATCGGCGCGCAGCACGTGGAGGAGATCTGGAGGAGCTTTTACGGGGGAGCGCCTTTCGTCCGCTTCTCCATGAAGGACGTGCTGCCCAGCACCGCCTTCGTGCGCGGGACGAACGCGTGCATGATGGCCGCCGTGGACCACGCCCGCACCGGCCGGCTCGTAATCCTCTCCGCCATCGACAACCTGGTGAAGGGCGCCTCCGGACAGGCCGTGCAAAACCTCAATCGGATGATGGGCTGGGAGGAGGACGCCGGGCTGCGGCAGGTAGCGCTGTACCCCTAAGAGCGGTTGTCAGTTATCGGTTGTCGGTACTCGGTTCGACCGAAAACCGATGACCGAAAACCGAGAACCGCCTTTCACTGCCTTACAAACACAATCTCGCGAAGCCCGCGCAGTTCGATCTGATAGTTTCCGTAGTCGGTGGCGCCGGTGATCGCCGCATTGTGCGGGAGTCGGCCCTGGAGTTCCTTTCCGCCTTCGATCTGGAACGTCGCCTCCACCTGCGTGTCCTTCTCGGCCCCGAACTTGACCCGGACGAGCTTCGTAAACGGGACCATGAGGATGCCCTCGCCTCGCTTGAGGGGGAAGAAGGTCTTCCCGGCGCAGGCGAGATACGTGGCGCGGGTGGTGACCCCCTGGCGGTCGATGAGGTCGCCCGTGAACCGCTCTTTGGGCCGCGGGATGGTATCCGAGGACGGCATGTCCCCTCCCCCGCCCATGCCGGCCAGGAGAAAGAACGCCCCGACGAGCACCCCTGTGAGACCGAGTCGACGCATGGTTCTCTCCCTCGAAGCCAGAACGAACCGCAACGGAGCCCCTCTCGTAACATACGCGCCCCCGCGGCGCAACAGGGTCTGAGCCGTGGAACCGGTCGAGGTCTACGTCGCCATGGACCCCATCGAGGCGGCGGCGGCCGCAGGCGTCCTGCAGGCCGCCGGGATTTCCGCGCACGTGCGCGACATGGGCATCTCCGCCTACCCCGTGACCATCGGGCCGCTGGGGGAGAAGCGGGTCGCCGTCGCCGCCGAGGACGCAGAGCCCGCCCGGTGCGCCCTCCGGCGAGCCGTCGAGGACGGCATCCTCGCCGGACGCATCCTCACCTCCGAATAGCTGACAACTAGCCTTTCCTGCAGTCGAACGACGTGAGCTCCCACTCGTCCGCCTCGACGTCGTGCCGGATGATGTAGATGCAGCCGTCCTCGCCGATCACCTTGAAGTAACGGTGGTCGGGCGCGAGCCAGCGATCGACGACGTCGCTGACCTCGAGCGAGCGGGTCCCGAAGAGAAGCCGGCGCGGCGTCTCCTCCCCTCGAAAACCGGCGTAGCACTCGACTCGGACTTTCATGCTCGCGGTCCGCCTTCCATTCGGCACAAAAGCCGCGGGGGCCGTCTCCTTCGAGCGGCCCCCGCGAAGAGCGCCTGGACTTTCCCAAGCTTACCCCTGCTTCCCTTTCTCCTCCAGTTCGTGGAGCCGAAGTCGGTTGCGCTCCTCGACGCCCCTCACCAGGAGCGATACCGCCTCGTTGTAGGGCGTCGGCACGCCGAGCCGCCTGCCCTCCCGCACGATGACCTCGTTCAAGGTCCCGATCTCGGTGGGCCGGCCGGCTTCCACGTCCTGGAGCATGGACACCTTGTTATCGCGCGTGGACTCGAAGGCCTTGAGCGCGAAGCCAAGGGGGTCGGCGAGTTCCGGGAAGTCGATTCCCTTGGCCTTCGCCACTTGAGCGAGCTCGACCGCGAGCACCTCGATGATCCGGACGGTGGGCTCGTGCTTGACCGCCTGCCCGCCCCGCAGCCCAGTGAGGGCGGCGACGCAGTTCGTCGAGACGTTGGCGATCAGCTTCTTCCACATGACGGCGTTGATGTCGTCCACCTCGTGGACGTCGAAGCCCGCGCCCTTCGTTGCCGCGACGAACCCTTCGAACGGGGCCCTCCGGACGCGGTCGTAGGGGCCGATGACGAGCAGCGGGCCCAGGCCGCCCACGTAGCGGACCTCGTTCATCCCCACGGGCATGCCCGAGTGGGCCGTGATGCCGCCGACCACCTTCTCGGGCCCGACTGCGTCCGCCAGGATCTCCAGATTCCCGAGCCCGTTCTGGACGGAGAGGACCGCCGTCTGCTCCCCCACCATCGGCAGCGCGCCCCGGATCGCGCCCTCGGTGTGATACCCCTTCACGCACACCATCACCACGTCGCAACAGCCGACCGACGCCTGGTCCGACGTGATGCGGACCCGGGAGTGGAGGCGCTCGCCGGTGGGCATCTGGATCCAGAGCCCCTCGCGCTCGATGAGGCGGATACGCTCTTCCAGCACCTCGATCAGGGTGACTTCGAAGCCCTTTTGGGAAAAGAGGCTTCCGAAGATGGAGCCCAGGACACCGGCGCCTACGATCCCGATCTTCATGTCTGCCCTTCCCGGGGGAGACGTCGCACCGTTTTCGGGGCGGTGGGCGTCAAGCGGGCCCGTGTCCGTCCAGCACCAGGCCGCGGAAGAGGATCGTCACGATCTCCTCGGTCAGCTGCGGGATCGAGAGGGAGCCTTTGGGTTGGTACCAGTGATAGAGCCAGTTGATCTGCCCCAGGATGGCGAAGGCAGAGGTCGCCAGGTGCAGGGGGCGCACGCTCCGTTCGCTCTGACAGCGCCGGAGGATCTCCTCGTAGAGGCGAAAGATCTCGGCCTCGGTGCTCCGGATCTCTTTGTGCAAGTCGGCGCCGAGGCTCTTCTTCTCTTCCACGAGGACCTTGATCTCTTCCGTGTGGCTCTCGACGTAGCCGAGCTGGAAACGGATCATCGCCTCGAGAACGCCCAGTGGTCTGCCCGGCTGCTTCGAGGCATCCCTCACGCCGTTCAGGAGCTCGTCGCCGACCTTCTGGACGATGTGAAAGAGAATCTCTTCCTTGCTCTCGAAGTAATGATAGATGGTCGCCTTGTTGATTCCGACCATGGAGGCGAGGTCGCGCAGGCTCGCCGCCTCGAAGCCGACCTGGTGGAAGAGATGGACGGCGGCGTCGAGGATCTGTTGCTTGCGCAGGTCCGGACGGAGTCTCTTCCTCTCAGCCATGCTTCCTCGTCTACCAAACGGTTGGTCGCGAGAAAGTACCGTATCGACTGAGAGGTGTCAAGGAGCGCGTCGGACGCGTGGGACGCATCCGACCTGTCCGACGTCGGACCTGTCAGACGGGTCGGACCTGTCAGATAGGTCAGACCCGTCGGATTATCTCTTCGAAGTACTCGACCGTGCGGCGCAGCCCCTCGGCGAGAGGGACCTTCGGCTCCCAGCCGAGCCTCTCCCGAGCCGTGCGGATGTCGGGCCGTCGCTGGATGGGGTCGTCCGCAGGCAGGGGAAGGAAGCGGATCTCGCACCGCGAGCCGATGAGCTCCCGAACCTGCTCGGCGAGCTCGAGAATCGTAAACTCCGAGGGGTTCCCGATGTTCACCGGTCCGACGAACTCCTCCTGGTCCATCATGCGGAGCATCCCGTCGATCAGATCGTCGACGTAGCAGAAGCTCCGCGTCTGGGAGCCGTCACCGTAGACCGTGAGTGGCTCCCCGCGCAGGGCCTGGACGATGAAGTTCGACACGACCCTGCCGTCGTTCGGGAGCATACGCGGACCGTAGGTGTTGAAGATCCGGACGATGCGGACGTCCACCCCGTTCTGCCGGTGGTAGTCCATGAAGAGGCACTCGGCCGCCCGCTTGCCCTCGTCGTAGCAGCTTCGGACGCCGATCGGGTTGACGTTGCCCCAGTAGGCCTCCGTCTGCGGGTGGACCGAGGGGTTTCCGTAGACCTCCGACGTGGACGCCTGGAGGATCCTCGCCTTCACCCGTTTGGCGAGCCCCAGCATGTGGATCGCGCCGAGCACGCTCGTCTTGATCGTCTTCACGGGGTTGTACTGGTAGTGAATCGGGGAGGCGGGGCACGCCAGGTTGAAGATCCGGTCCACCTCCAGGAAGAGCGGGTAGGTGACATCGTGCCGGATGAGCTCGAAGCGGGGATTCCCCGCGAGGTGCGCGACGTTCTCCTTTCGGCCGGTGAAGAAGTTGTCGACGCAGAGGACCTCGAACCCGCGTCCGAGGAGCGCCTCGCAGAGGTGGGAGCCGAGGAAACCGGCTCCGCCCGTGACGAGGACCCGATGGTCGCTCCGGAGCGAGGCGCTGTAGATGAAGCGGTTCTCGTCGATCTGCAACTTGCCCTACCCTTTCCGGCCGACGCCGTAGTAGGTGAAGCCGAGCCGGCGCATCTCCCCGGGCTCGTAAAGGTTTCGGCCGTCGAAGATGGCGGGATCCTCCATGGAGCGCCTGACCCGCTCGAAGTCGGGCCGCCGGAAGACGCCCCACTCCGTGCACACCGCGAGGGCGTGGACGCCTTCCAGCGCCTCGTAATGGCTGGGGCAGTAGGTGAGGCCCGGGGGCGCTCCGAGAGCGCGCCGCGCGCTCGCCTCCGCCACGGGGTCATACGCCTTCACCCGCACGCCCGCCTCAAGGAGCCGTTCGATGATCGTAAGGCTCGGCGCTTCGCGCATGTCGTCGGTGTTGGGCTTGAACGCGAGGCCCCAGACGGCGACCTCGGCCTTCGACGGGTGCCGGCCCGCCCTCTCGAAGTGATCCAGAATGCGCTCGGCCAGGAGGCACTTCTGGCGCTCGTTCACCGCGTCCACCGCCACGAGGACCTCGGGCTCGTAGTCCACGAGCCGCGCGGTCCGGATGAGCGCCTTCACGTCCTTCGGAAAGCAGGAGCCCCCGTACCCGACGCCGGGGAAGAGAAAAGGGTAGCCGATCCGGCTGTCCGCGCCGATGCCCAGCCGCACCGCTCCCACGTCGGCGCCCAGACGATCACAGAGGTTCGCGATCTCATTGATGAACGAGATCTTCGTAGCGAGCATCGCGTTGGCCGCGTACTTCGTCATCTCGGCAGAGCGGATGTCCATCAGGAGGACCGGGTGATTCGTCCGCGTGAAGGGGGCGTAGAGCTCCTTGAGGATCTCCCCGGTGCGGACGTTGTCGGTACCGATGACGACGCGATCGGGCTTGAGGAAGTCCTGCACCGCGTTGCCTTCCTTGAGGAACTCGGGGTTGGAGACCACGTCGAACTCGACTTCCGCTCCTCGTCCCTCGAGCTCCGCCTGAATGGCCTCGCGCACCCGTTCGGCCGTTCCGACGGGGACTGTCGACTTGTCGATGACGATCCGGTAGCCGTCCATACAGCGGCCGATGCTCCTCGCGACCTGGAGGACGTATTGGAGGTCGGCCGAGCCGTCCTCGCCCTCCGGCGTGCCCACCGCGATGAGGAGGACCAGGCTTTTCGCCACGCCCTCGACGAGGTCGGTCGTAAAGGTGAGCCGGCCTTCGTCCACGTTCCGATCGACGAGCTCCTGGAGGCCGGGCTCGTAGATCGGGAGCTTCTTCTCCCGCAGCCCGGCGATCTTCTCCTCGTCGATGTCTACACAGATCACCTCGTTGCCCATCTCGGCAAAGCAGGTGCCCGTGACCAGCCCCACGTAACCAGTGCCGATGACCCCGAGCTTCATCTCTCCTCCTGGAGCGCCCTGGATGAAAATCCAATGAGAGCGAATCGTAAACGATAAAACCTCTCCTTACGAGCCCTTTCGACGTAGTTTCAAAATCGAATCCAGCACGCGGTCCGCGACCCGGTCCTTGGTCATGAGGGGGACCACCGTCTCGCGTCCTTCGCTCCCGAGAATCCGCACCGCGTTCGTCTCCCCGTGGAACCCGGCTCCGGGTGCGGTCACGTCGTTGGCCACGATGAGGTCAAGCTTCTTCTCGACGAGCTTCACGCGAGCGTTAGCGACGAGATCCGCGGTCTCCGCCGCGAAGCCGACGAGGATCTGGTCGTGCGGCTTGCGTTCCCCCAATTCCCGGAGGATGTCGGGATTTGCGGTCAGGCTCAGCCTCGGCTCTGAGCTTCCTCCCCGCTTCTTGATCTTCTCCAGCGCCTCGGAGGCGGGCCTCCAGTCGCAGACTGCGGCCGCCTTGATGACGACTGTCGACGACGCCGCCTCCGAGATCACGGCGTCGCGCATCTCCCGGGCGGTCTTCACGGCGACGAGGCGCGCTCCCCTGGGAACGGGGAGCTCCGTGGGCCCGGAGACGAGGGTCACCTCTGCCCCGCGCCGAAGGGCTGCCCGCGCCAGTGCGTAGCCCATCCTGCCGGAGGAGTGGTTGGAGAGGAAACGGACCGGATCGATAGGCTCGATCGTCGGACCGGCGGTCACGAGGACCCGCTCGCCGGCCAGGTCCTTCGGAGTGAGGAGCGCCTCCAGCTCCTCGACGATCTCCAAGGGATCGGCCATCTTGCCCTTGCCCTGAACCTTGCAGGCGAGCTCGCCCTCGCACGGCTCGACGAAGTGGAACCCCATCTCTCTCAGGGCGGCGAGGTTACGCTGGACCGCCCGGCTTTCCCACATCACGACGTTCATGGCGGGGGCGAAGAGGACCGGGACTCGGGACGCCATGAGCATGGTCGAGAGGAAGTCGTCGGCGATGCCGTTGGCGACCTTCCCGAGGATGTTCGCCGTGGCCGGAGCGACGACCAGGGCGTGGGCCCGGTCCGCCAGCGTCACGTGACCGATCTCGGAGGCGTGGAAGAGTTCGAAGAGCTCGTGGGTGACCGAGTTGCCGGAGATCGTCTGGAACGTCAGCGGCGTGACGAACTCCATCGCGTGGCGCGTCATCACGACGTGGACGTTCGCGCCCCGCTTCGTGAGCTCCCGGCAGAGATAGACGCTCTTGTAGGCGGCGATCCCTCCGGTGACCCCCAGGATGATCTCGCGATTCCGCAGCATCCGCCCAGGTCAGCGGAAGAACGGGTTCGTGCGCTTCTCTCTCGCGACGGTAGTCTCCGGCCCGTGCCCCGGATAGACGACCGTATCGTCCGGAAGCGTGAAGATCTTCCGGCGGACGGAAGCGATGAGCGTGTCGTAGTCGCCCCCCTGGAGGTCGGTCCGGCCGATGGAGCCGGCGAAGAGGAGATCCCCGACGAAGACCTTCTTGTCGAGGAGGAGGCTCACCGAACCCGGGGAGTGTCCCGGGGTGTGGAGGACCTCCAGCGCATACGGCCCAAAGGGAATCCGATCCCCCTCCTCGAGGAACCGGTCCGGCGGAGGCGCCGGCTCCACCCGCATCCCGAACATCAGCGCCTGGCCCGTCATCCCCTGGATGATCGGCAGGTCCCCGTTGTGGACGAGGATCGGAGCGCCGGTTCCCCGTTTCATCCCGGCGAGCCCCTCCACGTGGTCGAAGTGCCCGTGGGTCCCGACTACCGCCACGACCTTCAGTTGCCGGGCGGCGAGCGCCCGGAGAATCACCGGCGTGTCGCCGCCGGGGTCGATCACCACGGCTTCTTTCGTGTTCTCGTCACCGACGATGTAGCAGTTGGCCTGAATGGGGCCGACCACCAAGGTCTCCAGAATCACGTACGAGCTCCTTTCAGTCTAGAATCCAGGCCCGGCCGGCCTCGGTCAGCGCGTCGAGGGCTTCCGGGTCCTGGGCCTCCACGTACAGTCTCACGACGGGTTCGGTCCCGGACTTCCGGACGAGGAGCCACGCCGCGCCCTCCAGCAGAAGCTTCGTGCCGTCCACGGTGACCTTTTCCCGGACGGCGCGGCCGGCGAAGGAGGCCGGGGGGGCGCCGAGCTTGCCGGTGAGGGCAGCTTCCTGCGTGGGCGTCAGCGGCAGGTTCACGCGTCGCGTCAGGAAGCGCCCGACCCGGGCGTAGAGCTCCTCGAGCTGCTGGAAGAGGGGCCTCCGCCTTCGAGCGACCATCTCGGCCGCGAGGCAGCAGGCCAGGATCCCATCCTTCTCCGGCACGTGTCCGTGCACCGAGAGCCCGGCGGACTCTTCCCCGCCCAGCGCCACCACGCCTTTTCGGATCAGATCGCCGATAAACTTGAACCCGACGGGCGTCTCGTGGACGGACCTCCCCAGGTCGGCGGCAACCGCGTCCACAAGGTGGGTCGTCGCCACGCTCCGCGCGACGCCGCCCGAGATCCCCCGATCCCGCACCAGGTAGTCGAAGAGGATCCCGAGGAAGTAGTTGGGCTCGAGGAAGCGGCCTCCCGCGTCCACGATGCCGAAGCGGTCGGCGTCGCCGTCGGTGGAGAGGCCCAGGTGGCAGGAGTCGTCGCCGCGAACGAGCGAGATGAGCTCCGGGATATGGCTCTCGCTCGGCTCCGGCGGCCGGCCGCCGAAGTAGGGGTCGAGGTGCCCGTGGATCATGTTCAGCTTGCAGCCGGCGTCGCCGAGGAGCCGATCGAGGTAGCCTCGCGCGGTACCGAAGAGGGGATCCAGCGCGACGCTCAGCTTGGCCTTGCGGATCACGTCGAAGTCGACCAGCTCCCGCAGGCGCTTCAGGTAATCGGGCCGCGGATCGTGCCGGGAGACGAGACCGCGGTCGAGGGCCTCATCGAAGGGCACGCGCGACCAGGTGCCTTCCTCCATCCGCGCGTTCGCCCGGTTTTCGATGTCGCGGGTCGTCTCCGGAAGCGCGGGGCCGCCCCACGCCGGGCTGAATTTGATCCCGCTCCACTCCGGAGGGTTGTGCGAGGCCGTCACGTTGATGGCGCCGTCGCGGCGGTGCTGGAGGATGTCGAAGGAGATGACCGGCGTCGGGACGTCGCGCGAGGCGAGGTAGGCCGGAATGCCGTTGGCCGCCAGGACCTCGCAGATCTCCCGGGCGAAGTGGGCGCCCATGAAGCGCGTGTCGTAGCCCACCAGGACGCCGCGCTCGTCGAGCCCGCCCGCCTTCAAGTGGTCCGCGACCGCCTGCGTGACGACCCGGACGTTGTCGAAAGTGAAGTCGTCGCAGAGGACGGCCCGCCACCCCGAGGTCCCGAACTTGATGACCGCCTTCTTCATGACGCCTCCGACGCTCGGCTCGGTGGAAAGGAAGCGCCTCAGGCGGACGTCCTCAGAGCCGTCCCCGCGCGCCGTGCGGTCCGAACCCTCACAAAAGGGGGGCGAGTATATCAGCGTCCCCGAGGGCCGGCAACCGGCCCTCGGGGGCGAGCTGTTAGCTGTTAGCCGTTAGCTGTTAGGAGAAAGAGCCCGGATAAGACCTCCGGTCGGGCGCCCGGCGCGACCGTCGACGGTGGGTTTCGGAGCTCCTAAATGCCAACCGCTAAGAGCTAACAGCCGCTCCGAGCCGCTACGCCGCGGGCCGCATGCCCTCCAGCACGAGCTGGACCCTGGTCTGTCCGTTCCAGTGGGAGAGCTGGGGCGTGCAGGCGAGATCGACGCAGGCGCCGGGGCGGAAGCTCGACCAAGCCTCGGCCTTGCGCCAGGCGAGGGCGTCCACCCTTCGGCCGCCGTGCTCGACGCGGAACTTGAGGTGCTCGCCCTCCCTCCCGATGGTCCGGAGGTCGAGGAGACCCGCGCGCCGCAACAGGAGCACGGGAGTCGGGTTGGCGACGCCGAACGGCTCCAGCGCCGAGAGCTCCCCCACCGCCTCGACGCTCAGGTCGGCGAGCCGCGCTTCGGCGTCCAGGTGGAGGACCGGCCGGAGGTCTTCCTCGCAGAGCCTGCGCCGCACGACAGTCTCGAGCGCCTCCCGGAAGGGCCCGATTCGCTCGACGGAGAGCTTCAGCCCCGCGGCCGCGGCGTGCCCGCCGAAGCGTTCCAGGTGGTCCGAGCACTCGCCGAGGACGTCATAGAGGTTCAGGCCGGGGATCGATCGGGCCGAGCCCTTTCCCTTCGCCCGCGTGAGGACCACGGTGGGGCGGTAGTACGCCTCCACGAGCCTCGACGCGATGATCCCGATGATGCCGTCGTGCCAGTTCTCCCCGTCCACGACGAGGCTCCACCGGGTGGGATGCCAGCCTTCCCGGACCACCCGTTCCGCAGCCGAGGCGAAGACCGCCCGCTCCTCCTCCTGCCGCTGCCGGTTGAGGGCATCCAGGCCGGACGCGAGCCCTCGGGCGCTCTCGGGCTCGCGGGCGAGGAGGAGCTCCAGCGCCTGCTCCGGCCCCGCCATGCGCCCGGCGGCGTTCAAGCGCGGGCCGAGCTGATAGCCGAGATGGCTCGCCCGCAGCTCCCCTTTGAGGCCCGCCACGTCCCTCAGCGCACGGGTGCCCGGCCTCGCTTCGGGGCCGTTGAGGCGTTGGAGCCCGTAGGCGACGAAGACCCGGTTGACGCTCACGAGGGGCGCCACGTCGCAGGTCGTCCCCAAGGCGACGAGGTCGAGGAGCCTCCGGACGTCCGGCTCCGGACCGGCGGCGTAGTAGCCCTCCTCCCGCAGGCGGCGGCGCAGGGCGCTGACCAGGTTCCAGGCGACGCCCACCCCCGCGATCATGGGGTCGGGGTACGACCCGCCCGGCAGCTTCGGATTCACCACCGCCACGGCATCCGGGAGCTCGGACCCGGGGGTGTGGTGGTCGGTGATGATCAGATCCACGCCCAGCAGATGGGCCAGCCGCGCCTCCGCGACGGAGGAGATGCCGCAGTCGGCCGTTAGGACGAGCGTCCCGCCCTCCGCGCGGATCTCCCGCAGGGCGTCGGAGCTGAGCCCGTAGCCCTCCCGATCCCTGCGGGGCAGGCGCACCCTGCAGGCGATCCGGCTCTCGCGAAAGAAGTCGCTGAGGAGCGCGGCCGAGGTCACGCCGTCCACGTCGTAGTCCGTGTAGACCCAGACCGTCTCACGGGAGACGGCCGCGCGCACGAGGCGGTCCACGGCGGCCGCCATATCGGGGAGACCCAGGGGATCCGGAAGGCGCGAGAGGGACGGGTTCAGGAAGGCCCGGGCGGCTTCGGGATCCGCCACGCCCCGGGACGCGAGGAGCGAAGCCGTAAGCGGCGCGATGCCGAGGTCCCGGCAGAGGACCTCGGCGACACCCGACGCTGTGGTCCTCGCAACCCAGCGGCGGTTCAGGTAGCGGCCTTCCGGACCCTGCGCGCCTCGAGCCAGCGGTTGGCGAACAGCGCGAAGGGGCTCGCGATGTATACGGTCGAATACGTGCCGGCGATGGAGCCCACCAGCATGGCCAGGGCGAAGTTGTGGATGACCGGGCCGCCGAAGAGGAAGAGGGAGAGCACGACGGCGAGCACCGTGCCGTTGGTGAGAAGCGTCCGGCTAAGGGTTTCGTTGATGCTCTTGTTCATGACCTGGGCGAGATCACCCTTGCCGCTGAGCTTCCGTAGGTTCTCGCGGACCCGGTCGAAGATGACGATGGTGTCGTTGATCGAGAAACCGGCGATCGTCAGGACCGCGGCGAGCGCCGTGAGATCGAATTCTCTTCGGGTAAGGATGAACGCCCCGACGGTGATGATGCAGTCGTGGAAGATGGCGATGAGGCCTCCGAGACTGTAATAGAACTCGAACCTCCACCAGACGTAGACGAGGATCCCGGCCAGGGCCAGGGCGGCCGCCAGGATGCCCTTCCGCCTTAGCTCGTCCCCCACCTTGGGTCCCACCATCTCGACCCTTCGCACCTCGAGGCTCGGGTCGTTGAGCTTCGTGGCCAGGGAGTCGCGCACCCGCTTCGAGAGCCCCTCCAGGTCGGCGGAGCTCTCCTCGGTCTGGATGATGTACTCGTTGCCCGCTCCCAGGGACTGGACGGTGGGACTGCCGGAGATGAGGCCGCGGAGGGCCGCGCGGATCTCCTCAGGGCCGACCGCCCGCTGGAACCGCAACTGAACCACCGTGCCCCCGGCGAAGTCCACGCCGTACCGGATCCCCGGCACGAAGAACCCGAGGAAGCTGAGGATCACCAGCCCGACGCTGAGCGGTACGAAAATCCTTCTCTTGCCGATGAAGTCGAAGCTCGGGGTCTTATGGAGGATCTCCATCATCTTCTCCTGATGGCCCGTGCAACCGGTCAGGGTCGCGCTGCGGGGGCGACGGCGAGGTCGAGAGCCTCCGCCCCTCCGCCGGGCGTCGGACAGCGGGAAAGGAAACGGTGAATTAGATGCTGAGTCGCTTGACGCCCTTTCGCAGGACCCAGTCGTAGGCCACGCGGGTCCCGAAGACCGCCGTGAACAAGCTGGCGAGGAGCCCGATGGTGAGCGTCACGGCGAAGCCCTTGACCGGCCCGGTGCCGTACTGCCAGAGCACCGCGGCGGCGATGAGCGTGGTCACGTTGGAGTCGAGGATCGCGGTGAAGGCCTTCTCGTATCCGCCCTCCACCGCATTCGCGGGCGAGCGCCCCAGCCGGAGCTCTTCCCGTATGCGCTCATTGATGAGGACGTTGGCGTCGACCGCCATGCCCACGGTGAGCGCGATGCCGGCGATGCCCGGAAGGGTCAGCGTGCCCCGGAAGGCGGCGAGGATCCCCAGGATCAGGACCAGATTGAGGATCAGGGCCAGGTTCGCCAGCACGCCCGTGCCCCTGTAGTACAAGAGCATGAAGAGCAGGACGCAGGCGCCCCCGACGGCCGTGGCCAGGAGCCCCGAACGAATGGAGTCGCGGCCTAGGGAGGGACCGACGTTGCGGCGCTCGAGGATCTTGACCGGCGCGGGCAGACTCCCCGAGCGCAGCGCGATGGCGAGGTCGCCCGCCTCCTCCACCGTGAAACGGCCCGAGATCTGCGCACGCCCTCCGGCGATCCGCTCACGGATGACGGGTGCAGACTGGACGACGCCGTCGAGCACGATGGCGAGGCGCTTGCCTACGTTCTCGCCGGTGATGCGCTCGAAGAGCTGCGCGCCGACGGTGTTGAACTCCATTGCTACGGAAGGCTCGTTGTACTGCGCCTGGTTGATCTCGACCCGCGCGTCGGTGACGACGTCGCCGGTCATCAGGGTCCGCTTCTGGACGAGTAGCGGCGTCCGGGCGGCGACCTGCCGCGTGACCGGGTCGACCTGATGCTGGTACAGGATCTCGTCGGCGGCGGGAACGCCCTGGCCCATGGCCTGCTCGGGGCTCATCTCCTCGTCGAGGAGCCGGAACTCGAGTTGAGCGGTCTTCCCGATGAGGGCGATCGCCCTTTCGGGGTCCTTGATCCCGGGAAGCTGGATGAGGATCTCGCGTTCGCCCTGGGGCACGATGGTGGGCTCGGCGACGCCGAACTGGTCGACCCGGTTGCGGATCGTCTCGATGCCCTGCTCCACCGCGCGCCGCTCGATCTGCTTCGCCTCGGCCGCGGAAACTCCCATGGCAACGGAGACGCCCTGCTCCGTCTGCTCCCTTCGGAGCGCCTGGAGCGTCGGGTAGGTCTTGGTGGCCAAAGCCACCACCTGGTCGGCCGCAGCGGCGTCGAGGACGAGAACCTGGATCTCCCTGGCGCGCACGTCGAGGGCTCTCGTCCGGATTCCCTGCTCCCGAGTCCTCGCCCTGAGGTCATCGGCCATACGGGCGACGGCGTTCTCGACGGCCTTCTCCGCCTCCACCTCGAGCACCAGGTGCATGCCGCCTTGGAGGTCGAGGCCGAGGTGCAGCCGCCGCTCCTGCAGGAACTTCGGGAGCTTCGCCGCCGGCCCCGAGAACGTCGGGATCAGAAAAGCGACGCCGAGTGCCGTCACCAACAGCACCAGGGCCGTACGCCACTTGAGACTCGTCATGGACTCAACTCCTCGTATTCCTGGTCGGTTCGCGCGGCCATGGATCGGTCGGCGGCGGGAGGATGAACGACCGACGTCACCCGACCGAGCGCCGATCGCTCGTCGCCGGATGCATGACGGCCCGCCGGGAGTCTCCGGCGGGCGCGAGGCTTCGGGTCACGACTTCTTGATCGCGGAGATCGCGGAGCGCTGTACCCGGATCTTCACTTCGGGCGCGATCTCGAGGTTCACCACGTCCTCGGTAATCCCGGTGACGCGGCCGTGGATCCCGCCCTGCGTGACGACCTCGTCGCCCCTCTTCAGGGCGTTCAGCATGGCCTTGTGCTCCTTGGCGCGCTTCTGCTGGGGTCGGATCAAGAGGAAGTAGAAGATGGCGAACATGGCGATCAGGGGCAGGAAGCCCGCCAGTCCCTGGGCAGAGCCGCCGGCGCCGCCCGTACCACCCATCGCGTACGCAACACCGGAAAAGAGCATTCTTTCTCCTCTCATACACCCTTCAAAAGGGCTGTGCTTGCCGACTCCGGAACTCGTGGAGGAACCGGTCGTACCTTCCGGCCTCGATGGCGGAGCGGATCTGTTCCATCAAGGTAAGATAGTAATGGAGGTTGTGAAAGGTGTTCAGGCGGGACGCCAAGACCTCGCGTGACCGGTACAGGTGCCGCAAATAGGCCCTGGTGTAGTTTCGGCAGGTATAACAAGTACATGCCTCATCCAGAGGCCGGGAATCCCGCTCGAACCGCGCGTGCTTTATAACAACCTTGCCCTGTGAAGTAAAGAGCAATCCATTGCGCGCGGTGCGCGTGGGGAGCACGCAGTCGAAGAGATCGATGCCCCGCCCCACCGCCTCCACGATGTCGAGAGGCGTGCCCACTCCCATCAGGTAGCGAGGCTTGTCGGCCGGCATGTGGGGCGCCGTCGCTTCCACCGTCTCGAGCATCCTCGCCTGCCCCTCTCCCACGGAGAGCCCCCCGATGGCGAACCCCTCGAAGGGGAGCTCCCGCAGCGCCTCGGCCGCTCGGCGGCGGAGCTCCGGGAAGACGCCTCCCTGCAGGATCGCGAAGAGGGCGAGCTCCGGGCGCGTCCGGGCCGCCAGGGAGCGCTCGGCCCAGCGATTCGAGAGCTCAAGGGAACGCTCCAGGTACTCCCGGGTGCTCGGGTAGGGCGGGCACTCGTCGAGGCACATCATGACGTCGGAACCGAGCGCCTCCTGGATCTCGACGGTCCCTTCCGGGGTGAGCCGGTGGGACGAGCCGTCCAGGTGGCTCCGGAAGGTGACGCCGCCATCGTCGATGGTCCTCAGGGCCGAGAGGCTGAAGACCTGAAAGCCGCCGGAGTCGGTGAGGATCGGACCCTTCCAGTTCATGAAGGAGTGAAGACCGCCGAGGGAGCGGATCACCTCGTGCCCAGGCCGGAGGTAGAGGTGGTACGTGTTCGCGAGGATCATGCGCGCCCCGAGTCCGTAGACCTCCTCGGGCGTCATCGCCTTGACGGTACCGAGCGTCCCCACCGGCATGAAGGCCGGAGTCTCCACCGCCCCGTGCGCGAGCAGGACCCTTCCCCGCCGGGCGCCCGCGGGGTCGGTTTGGAGGAGCCGGAAACCAGGTCGTTCTGCGTGCTGCGTGCTGCGTTCCACGTTCAAAATCTCTGTCCCCGGTTCCGTTTCAACGCGGCACGCTGTACGCGGTACGCTGCACGCCTCTTCACACCATCAGCATCGCGTCGCCGTACGAGTAGAACCGGTACCCGGCCGCGACGGCGTGGCGGTAGGCGGCGAGGACGCGGTCGGTTCCTCCTCCGAAGGCACAGGCGAGCATCAGGAGGGTCGACTCCGGCAGGTGGAAGTTCGTGAGGAGTCCTCCCACGATGCGAAAGCGGTGGCCGGGCAGGAGGAAGAGCTCGGTCCATCCGGTGCCCGGCTCCAGAGCTCCCTCCCGGCCGCAGTGCTCGAGCACTCGCGCGGCGGTCGTGCCCACCGCCACCACCCGCCGCCCTTCGCTCAGGGCACGCTTCACGGCGTCGGCGGTTTCGGGCGTCAGCTCGTAGCGCTCCCGGTGCATCCGGTGGCCACGGACGTCCTCGACCCGGACCGGGAGAAACGTCCCGAGACCCACGTGGAGCGTGATGGTCACGCACTCGATCCCTGCGGCCCGGAGCTCCCCGAGGACCCGCTCCGTGAAGTGCAAACCCGCCGTGGGGGCTGCCGCCGAGCCGCCCTTCTCCGCCCTCGCGAAGAGCGTCTGGTAGCGCTCGCGGTCCCGCTCGTCGGCCCCTTCTCGGCGAATGTAGGGAGGGAGGGGAACTTCTCCGAGCCGTTCGAGCAGCCGATCCACGTCGACCGGGCCTTCGGGGAGCTCGGACGGATCGGTCTCGAGGCGCACGGCGCAGACGCCCTCTCCCCGCTCCTCCAGCACCCGCAGGGCCACGCCTGGGGCGAGCGCGAGGACCGTGCCCGGGCGGACCCTTTTCGCGGGACGGACGAGCGCCTCCCACCGGTCCTGGGCCTCCCGCTCGAGGAGCAGGACCTCCAGCTTGGCGCCGGTCTCCTTGCGGCCTCGGAGCCGTGCCGGCACGACCCGCGTGTCGTTGGCCACGAGCAGGTCCCCGGGCGAGAGGAAGCGGGGGAGGTCCCGGAACTGCGCGTCCGTAAGCTCTCCGCTCCCGCGGTCGAGGACCAGGAGCCGGGAGGCGTCCCGGGGCTCGGCCGGCGCCTGGGCGATCCGCTCTTCGGGGAGCTCGTAAGAGAAGTCCTTCAGGTTCACGAGACGGCTTCCTGCTTCCCCTCTTCGAGGACCACCAGACCCCCGCCGCCGAGGATCAGGAGCCCGCCCAGGATGCCGGAGAAGCGCACGCCCTCGCCGAGGAAGAGCGCGGCCCAGAGCACCGCTCCGAGCGGCTCCAGGTAGCCCAGCACGGCCGCCACCTGGGCCTTCACCTTTCCGAGTCCTTTCAGGTAGAGAAGCCCGGCGCCGGCCGCGTGCACCACGCCGACGAGCGCGAGGCCCGACCAGGCCCGTACCGAAGTCGGAAGGCCTGCCCGCAGCGCCCAGGGCGCGAGCAGCGCGATCGTGATCAGGTTCTGAGAGAAGATGAGCGAGAGGGGCGAGACCGACGCCGTCAGCCGGCGCGCGACCAGCACGACGCCGGCGTACGCCGCCCCGCTGGCGAGGCCCAGAAGCAGTCCTTGGAAGTGGCGGCTCCCGAGCGAGAGCTCCACGCCCGGCATCAGGAGCACCATCCCGGCGCAGGCGAGGAGCACCGCCGCCGGCGCGGAGCGGAGGCGCTCGCCGAGGGTCACGGGGGCGAGCAGCGCCACGAAGGCGGGAGCCGTGTAGTGGGTGAGGATCGCGTTCGCCACGGTCGTTCGCTCGTAGGCGCTGAAGAAGAAGGCGTTGTTCGCGGTGAAGAACCCCGCGAGGAGGAGGACCCGGCCCGCTTCGGAGCGAGGCCAGAGGTCGCGAAGGCTCCCGCCGGAGCGGAGCCAGAGCACGGCGGCCGAGAGGCAGGCGAAGAGGCCGGCGTAGAGGGACACCGACCAGGCGGGCCCGGGAAGCCAGCGGATGACGCGCCCCCAGGTGGACCAGATCGCCATCGCTCCAGCGATCTGGAGCGCGCCCGCCCGCTTCGCCTCCATGGTTCTACTCGACTCTCGAGGCGAAAGTCTCTGGCCGTCCCTCACGCCTCACGGATCACGGCCTTCCAGCGCCTCCTTCACCCTCCGCAGGTCGTCCCATGCCAGACGCTTGGCCGAGGGGTTCTGGAGGAGATAGGCGGGATGGTAGGTCGGGAGAACGGCGCGGCCCCGGACCTCGAAGCTCCGTCCGCGCATCTCTGCGAGGGGACCCGAGCCTCCCAGCACCGCGCGGGCCGCATGGGCGCCCAGGGTGCAGATCACCCGCGGCCCGATAGCCTCGATCTGGCGCCACAGGAACGGAGTACACGCCGCCGCCTCGTCCTCCTGCGGGTCCAGGTT
>JACRCS010000354.1 GCA_016218905.1 Deltaproteobacteria bacterium | reverse complement strand
GGAGGTGCTGGCAGTGGGGGCGGGACGAGCGTCCGTGGCCCGCCTCTTCTGGGACGCCGGTCGAGATCGGGTCGGGGACGCCCCGGGCCGGGTCCGTCGCGAGGTCGACCGGGTGCGGCTCTGCGTGCCCGACCCCGGCCGGTGCCAGATCGACGGCGATGCGCTCACCGCCTCGCGGCTCACTCTGTGGGCCGACCGCGAACCCCTGCGGGTGCTCACCGGACCGCTCTAGCCGGCCCGACCGCCTGCGGACACGCGCAAAGCCTCAACCATCAAGGCACCCCATACCGCTCCGGGATCTTCCAGGTGCGAACATGCTTGCCGCCGCAAGCTGCCCGCCATGTCCCATCGGGCGAAAAAGCCAAGCCGTTCGTATGGACGCCAGCAGACGCCCTCGACGTCATGAGTTGGACGCGACGAAGGCAGGCCGCGCGCATGCGAACGTGCCGGCTCTCAGAGCAGGTCCAGACCCGCCGCCTGTGCCACCGAGGCCAGGTCACCGTCGAAACAGGCGAAGACGACCGGAGCCCGCACCTGCTCCTTGAGCAGGAGGGCCGAGGAGAGGTGGATGGCGTCGAATCCACGCAGAGGGTGGGCGAGCACGAGTTCGACGATTCGCCGGTTGAGCTCATCGGAGACCGGAACCCGGACCAGGGTCCGAAAATCCAGCAAAAACCGCTCCCGGAGCTTCCCGTGGGCCTCACCGGTCAGGTCGCCGAGCCTCCACCGGCGTGCAACAGCGGCCACGGTCTCGGCAAACGCCACCTCCGACGTGGCGACGCGGGTCGCCGCACGCCAGGCCTTTCGAACCTCGTCCGAGTGATCTTCCCGCACGTAGCGCTTCACGACGGCGCTCGTGTCGCAGTAGAGAATCACCGCCGCCCTTCGCGTATGGTCTCGGAGAGGGGCCGCCCGCGGATGTCGACGAGATCCGGCTCGTCCCCGCGGGTCTCCTCGGGCAATCGCACGAGCCCCCGCGCCGCCAGGTCTGCCAGCGATCGCAGCTCGTCGGAGGATGCCTTGCCCTCAGGGATGATCCGTGCGATGGCGCGACCCCGCTCGGTAATCACGAGGTCCTCGCCGGCCTTGACCCAGTGGAGCATCTGGCTGAGCTTGTTCTTGAGTTCTTTGACTCCCACGACCTGCATGGCTCCCTCACACCCTCTCCCGTGAGTAGCTACCACCTACCAGAAGTAGCTACCACCATAGCCCCGGGCTCGAAGGGAATCAAGCGGCCTCAGCCAGGGACGAGTGCTGTCGTCTGCGCTCAGCGGCCCAGGGTTGCCAGGGCCCGGCAGGCGGCCTCGTGTCCGAGGTTGCACGCGCTGCGGTAGTCACCCACCGCGAGGTCGAGCCGCCCCACCCGTGCGTAGGCGAGTCCCCGGTTGTAGTGGATCGCCGCTTCCCCGGGCAGGAGCCGCAGGGCCCTGTTGTAGTCCAGGATCGCGCCAAGGACGTCCCCCGTCCGGTACCGCACAAGACCCCGGTTGCTGTAGGCCTGGGCAAAGCTCGGGGCAAGGGCGAGGGCCACCGTGAGATCCCGCAGGGCCAGGTCGTAGCGCCCGAGCGACAGGTAGGTCACGGCCCGATCCCCGTAGGCATCGGCGTCCCGGGGTTCGAGCGCCACGGCCCGATCGAAGGCGGCCAGCGCCCGGCCGAACTGGCCCAGGTTCTGGTACGCAGCCCCCAGGTTGACATACCCCCGCGCCTTGCCCGGGCTCTTTCGCGTCACGTCCTCCCAGAGGATCACCTCGTCTCGCCACACCCGGTTCCTGGCTCGTGTCGACACGCCGAAGGCCACGAGGAGCACGACCAGTGCGGCCACCGCGGCCCGGCGCACCAACAGCGGCCACCCTCGGAGCGCCGAGAATGCTGCGACGGCCGACGCCGACACGGCCGCGAACGCACCGACTGAAGGCAGGTACAAGCGATGCTCGAAAAGCACGTCCGCCAGGGGGATGGCGCCCGACTCCACCGTGAGGGTCAGGAAGAACCACAGGATCCCGAACCCGGCGAGGCGCGGCCAGCGGTTGTCGCCGGCCCGCCTCAGCAGGGCCAGGGCCAGCGCCAGGAGGCCGACGAGGAGGAGCGAGGACGCGAGTACCGTCCCGTCCAGAGACCTGGACAGGGGGACGTCGTAGTCCACGTTCTGTCCCGCGGGCCACAGAAGCAGCCGTATGTAGGTGACCACCACGCGCGCCTCGGTGAGGAGGTACTCCGAGCGGGTGGGCCGAAGCACCCCGGGACCCGCGGGCGGCCCGACCACCTCGAGCAGGGGTCCGCCGAGGGCCAGGGTTGCTCCGAAGAGCGCGACCGCGAGGGCGAAGTACGGCGCCAGGCCCCGTGCACGCCGCCTCGCCTCTCCCCGGAAGAAGACGGCCTCGAAGAGGGCCAGCGCCAGCGGGAGCGTGTAGGCAATCTCCTTGGTCCGCAGGGCACAGGCGGCGAGGGCGAGGGACAGGGCGTAGAAAAACGGGCGGGGGCAGCCCTTCTCGCGCGCGAGGCGCCAGGAGGCGTACGCGAGCACGGTCCCGAGGTAGAAGAGGGTCGCCAGGGACGCGAACCGCTGAACCACGTAAGTGACGGCCTGCGTCTGCACCGGGTGCACCGCGAAGAGCAGCGCGGCCAGGAGCGGGCCGATCCTGTCCTCGTCAGCGCCGCAGGTCCTCGGCCCCCCCATGCGGGGCGTTCGCCAGGCGAGCCGGACGATCCCGTAGAGGAGCACCGCGTTGCCCAGATGAATCGCCAGGTTGACCGCGTGGTACCCCACGACGTCCAGTCCGTGCAGGGAGAAGTCCAGCGCGAAGGAGAGCCACCCGAGGTAGCGCGGCGCGGAGAGAAACCCGTACCCCGCCCCTCGTCCGAGGAAGCTCCCCAGGCTGCGAATCTTCGGGTTGTCGACGATCGCAGGGAGGTCGTCCAGGTGAAACGAGGAGTGGAAGGTGTTCGCGTAGCAGACGACGGCCGAGAGGGCGATCAGCGCCGTGGCGGGCGCGTGCCCGCGGAGAGCCCAACCGATCCGACACGACCGCCGAACCTCAGTCATGCCGCCGCCCGCCCGGCGGCACGGCCCGCCACAGGACCACGGCACCGAGGGTCAGCGTCAGGTACGCCGTCGTGAACACCCACTCGGGCAGGTCGTAGAAAAGCACCCTGTGGAGGAGCCGGGCGACGAAGCTCTCGCCGCCGCCCCGCCCCCGCAGTGCATCCTCCCAGACCGTGAGGGGACAAGCGATACCGACCAGTGACTCCGCCGCCACGACGGCGATGGCGGCGAGGTGCGCGACGCGGAGCCGGAAGCTCCGCACCCAACGCCAGCCCCGGAACCCTCCCAGGGAAATCGCGGGGAAGCCCAGGGTGATGAAGAGCACCAGGGCGAGGTGGACGAAGAGGACGGCATCGGCGAGGAGGCGGCTCACGCTCGCGGGCCCGTGAGACCTTCCCTACCCCTCGTAGCCGGAGCCCGACGCCTTGCCCCGGAACACCCGATACAGGTAGGCGTTGTAGAGCAGCATCACCGGGATCAAGGCTCCCACGACGACGAGCATGTAGAGGAGCGTGTTTTCGGGCGCGGCGGCCTCGGTCACGGT
>JACRCS010000353.1 GCA_016218905.1 Deltaproteobacteria bacterium | reverse complement strand
GCGCGGGCCTCGCGGATCGCCTCGGCGGAGACCCCCGCCATCTTCGCGACGGCCGAGTGGGCCGACAAGCAGTAAGCGCAGCCGTTCTTCTGGGAGACCGCCAAGGCGATCTTCTCGCGGAGGGGAAGCTCGAGGCTCGCCGTCTCGAGGGCCTTTCCGAGGCCGAGGTAGGCGTTCAGGGCCGCGGCGGACTGGCCCAGTACCCGGTAGAGGTTCGGCACCATGCCGATCTTCGCCTTCACGGCGGCGAACGTCTCCTTCACCGAAGCGGGGGCGGATTCGGGATCGAGAAGCGGGATTCTTTCGGACACTGTGGATCTCCTTGCGCTTCTCGGATGCCGGGACTCTGCCGGACGTTTCGCCGCGTCCCCGCCCGGCCGCCCGCCTCGCCGCGCTCCGTATTTCCCCGCGCGCCGCCGGCATCAGACCCCGGTGTCCAAGAGGCTTCGGCTGGAATGTGGAGATGCCGGCGAAGGCGCTCGGCGCGGGCGTTCGCGCACGCTTGACGCCAGGCACGGCCTCGTCAGCGGGCGTTGATCCGCTTGTCGTAGTCGAAGTACCTGACCCGGAACGACCGGTCGAGCTTCGGCTTCGAAGCGCGGTAGCGATTCACGTAGTCGACGATCTTCGGGTCCGGGTTTCCGTTCGCCCGCTCGAAGGAGAGGAAGTCCTTCTCGAACCAGCCGAAGATCTTCGAGAGCGTCACGGACTTGCGAGCGGGGTCGGTCGCGACGTTCCGTCCCACCTCCACGAACTCCCGCATCGCCGCGTCGAGATGCGCGTCGAGGTTCTCCGGAACGAACGCCTCGCGGGGAAGGCGCGGGCAGCCGAGCGAGGCGCAGTTGAGAGCCGCGTGGACCCGGGGGTCGGCGAAGTCCCTGCGAATCAAGTCGTCTTCCAGGGCCTTGAGGCTCCAGATCTCGCCGTCGAGCCGGACCTTCGTCGAAACGAAGAAGGAGTAGCCGCTGAAGAGCCCCCCCGTCCAGACGCTCTCCTTCTCCGGTCCGCGCGACAGGACCCCCCGGAAGACCAGGGCGTTGTAGGCATTGAGGTAGTAGGCGAGCTGGTCGTTCCGAGAGGGGAAGAGCGACGGCGTGCTCTTCGGCCCCTGCCGGGCGAGGCGCGCCAGCAAGGCGTCGAGCCCGGCGCGGTCCCGGGCGAGGGCCTCGTAGTCGACGCGGCCCTCTTCGTCGACGAAGTGCTCGAGGACCGCGGTCCACTCGGCGTGGGAGAAGCGCTCTCGCGCTTCCGGGGCCGTCAGAGCCATGGCCGGCGTGTCGACGAGGGCGAGAGCCAGGGAAGCGGCGGCGGCCGCGGTGGTCGCCACGCTTCTCCGTCGAGCCGACTTCGCCACGAGCATGCGCAGCGCCATTTCAATCCTGCCTTCGCGAGTCAGATGCCGAAGGCTGGTCCGCGGTTTCGATCCGACGCCGGAGCGTGACGGATCGCACGAGCGGTCGACGAACCTGCGGGCGGGGACCGGCGTCCGTTTCCAGGAAACCATTCCCCCCGGCGCGGCATCCTGATCACTGTGAAGAGCACCTGGCGCGAGAACGAACCGTCTGCATACCTGAGGGCCTGAGGTGGTGAGCCGACCGCACCTCGCGCCCGCCGCTGCGGCTGGGCTGCCCACCTGGTCCGATCTCGGGGCCCGCGAGCGGGCGCTCTCGGCCGGCTGGGAGCGCCTCGACCCGACCTTCCGGACGCCCAACCAGGTCCTCGGCCGCCGCTCCGCGATCGGATGCGTCGCCCTCGAGATCACCCAGCGCTGCAACCTCGACTGCACGCTCTGCTATCTCTCCGAGAGCTCGGAATCCGTGAAGGACCTCCCACTCGAGGTCGTCTTCCGGAGGATCGACCGGATCCGCGATCTCTACGGGCCGGGCGTCAGCGTCCAGGTGACCGGCGGAGACCCCACGCTCCGTGATCGCCGCGAGCTCGTCGCGATCGTGAAACGCCTCGCAGAAAGCGATCTCCGCCCGTCCCTCTTCACGAACGGTCTCCTCGCCACGCGCGACCTCCTGGCGGAGCTCGCGGGGGTCGGGCTCTTCGACGTCGCCTTCCACGTCGACACGACCCAGCGTCGAAAGCGGTATCCCACGGAGGAGTCGCTGAACGCGGTGCGCCGCGAGTACCTCGAGCGCGCGAGGGGGCTGCGCCTCGCCGTCGTCTTCAACACGACCGTCCACGCGGGGAACCTCGAGGAGGTCCCCGCGCTCGCCCGCTTCTTTCTCTCCGTTTCCGACGTCGTCGGGATGGCCTCGTTCCAGCTGCAGGCCGAGACGGGGCGCGGCGAGCTCACGGTCAAGGAGGCCCACGTCACGATGCCCGCGATCCGGGAGCGGATCACGCGCGGGCTCGGCGCCCAGCGGCTCTCGTGGGAGACGGCCCTGGTCGGCCACCCCGAGTGCCACCAGGCGGTGATGCTCGTGACGGCGGGCGACTCATTCGTCGAGGTTCTGGACGATCGCCCCCTCTTCGAGCGGTTCCTCGAGGAGTTCCGGCACGTCCCGTTCGACCGGCGCGACGTGAGAGGAACGGCTCGGACGGTCATCGGCGCGGCGCTGAAGACGCCGTACTGGGCCATTCATGGGAGCGCCTTCCTCGCACGGAAGCTCTGGGGCCTCCGGCGAGGCCTCCTCGCCACCCGCGGGAAGACCGGGAAGCTGACGTTCTTCATCCAGAACTTCCAACCGGCCGACGACCTCGACCCGGAGCGGATCCGGAACTGCTCGTTCAGGGTGCT
>JACRCS010000356.1 GCA_016218905.1 Deltaproteobacteria bacterium | reverse complement strand
GAACCAATAGAACCAATAGAACCAATAGAACCAATAGAACCAATAGAACCAATAGAACCAATAGAACCAATAGAACCAATAGAACCAATAGAACCAATAGAACCAATAGAACCAATAGAACCAACGGAACCAACGGAACCAACGGAACCAACGGAACCAACGGAACCAACGGAACCAACGGAACCAATGGAACCGGGCAAAGGGAGAGAGTTGAAGAAGGAGAGGGAGATGGCCGTGGGAAGGGGGCTCCTCCGGGGCGCTGCGGTCCTGCTCGCCGCCGTCCTCGCGGCAGGCTGTGGAGCGTTTCCGGAGAACGTCTTCCTCGCGGAAGGGTTCGCCTCTCCCGGCACTCCCTACGGTGAAGCGTTGCTGCGCAACACGCGCCAGGCGGAGCTCTACGAGGGTTTCGACACCGTGGCGAAGCTGTGGGGCACCTGGAAGAACGACGAGGTGCGCAGCGCCCTCACCGAGTCGAGCGTCCGGGCCTACCGGCTCGAAGGGGCAGAGGCCGAGGCCCTGCGCGAGGAGCAGAGGGCTGCGGCCGCCAACGCCCGCGAGTTCCACCTCTCCCTCTACAGCCCGAAGAAGCAGTGGAACGACCTCGACTCGCCGACCACCCTGTGGCGGCTCTACCTGGAGCTGCCCGACGGGAGGCGCTTTACGCCCGTTCAGGTGGTGTACCTTCCGAAGAGCGACAAGAACCCGGTCGAGTACCCCTACGTGAGCCGCTGGACGAGGGAGTACTCGGTGCTCTTCCCGCTCCTCGGCGAGCGGGAGACTCAGGCGCACCTGACGCTGCTCCTGACCGGCCCGCTCGGAAACATGAAGCTCAAGTTCTAAAGGAGAGCCGTTTCAAGTTCCGCGTTTCACGTTCCGCGTCGAAGAACCGGGTTCGTAGTTCCTGCGGCGGCCAAGTGACTTAGGTTGTATGCGAGACGCGGTATTCGGTACTCGGTACGTGGCACGCAGTGATCGCTCCCGCGCATCCTGCGCTTCGCGATCCGAACCCCTCGTGGGTTCGACGCAGAACGGAGATTTTGATGACCGACTGCATCTTCTGCAAGATCGTCGCCGGGCAGATCCCGGCGCAGGTCGTCTGGCAGGACGAGAACGCGATGGCGTTTCGGGACATCCACCCCAAGGCGCCCGTCCACGTGATCTTCATTCCCAAACGGCACGCCGACGGCTGGGGCGACCTCGACGACGCTCCCTTCCTGGCGAGCCTGGGCGCGGGGATCCGGGCCGTGGCCGAGCGCGAAGGCGTCGCGGCCACCGGGTACCGGATCCTCTCCAATAACGGCGAGGACGGAGGGCAGGAAGTGATGCACCTTCACGTGCATCTCGTGGGCGGCAAGCCGCTCGGCCCCATGCTCCTGCAGCGCTGACGCACGACCCAAGGACCTGAAAGCCCGGCTCCTGCGGCATCGTCGTTGACATGCCCCCGGGCGCAGACGATAATCACCTTTTTTCGGGCCCATAGCTCAGTTGGTCAGAGCTGCCGGCTCATAACCGGTCGGTCCCTGGTTCGAATCCAGGTGGGCCCACCACTCGCCTGATCCAGCGTTGCGGATGGCCCATCCTGGTGACGACGCGAGCCCGAGAGAGTCGAAGCGGAGGGGAGCTCCTCTCTCGCGGATCGTCCAAGCCATCGAAGCGGTTGCCCCCCTGGGACTCTCCGAGGATTGGGACCGGAGCGGCCTGCAAGTGGGGGACCCGAACGCCGCTGTCCGGACCGTCCTCATTTCACTCGACCCTTCCGCCGCCGCCGTCGCGGAGGCGGCCCGAATCGGTGCAGAGCTGATCGTCACGCACCACCCGCTCTTGTTGGAGCCGCTCCGAAACCTCGATCTCTCGTTCGCGCCCGCTAGGGTGGCGGCCGAGTGCCTTCGACAGGGCCTCGCGATCTACTCCTGCCACACGAACCTCGATCGGGCGGAGGGCGGCGTCAACGACCTGCTCGCCGCCCTCCTCGGCCTCGAGCGCGTCCGGGCCCTCTCGGCCGGAGAAGAGCAGCTCAAGCTCGTCGTGACGGTTCCGCTCGGGTACGAGCCGAGGATCCGCCGAGCGCTGGCTCGCGCCGGCGCGGGCTGGATCGGGAACTACTCGGGCTGCACCTTCGGCTCCCGCGGCGTCGGCAGTTTTCGACCCGAGGCGGGCGCCAATCCCTTCCTCGGCGAAGAGGGGCGGGAGGAGACGGTCGAGGAGGTGCGGCTCGAGGCCATCGTGCCGAAGAGCCGGGCCCAGCAGGCTCATCGTGCCGTGGTGGAGGCGCACCCCTACGAAGAGGTCGCGCTGGACCTCTATCCCCTGGCGACGCGCTCCACCCGAGGGGCTCTGGGCCGCGTGGGCGAGCTCCCGGCTCCCAAGCCGCTCGGCCGGTGGGCGGCGGAAGTCGCCCAGAGGCTCGGGGCGGCGGGCGTGCGCGTCGTCGGCGACCCCGCCGCAGAGATCCGAACGGCGGCGGTGTGCGGAGGGAGCGGAGCTTCCCTCTGGCGCGAAGCCCAGCGCGCGGGCGCCCAGTGCCTCGTCACCGGGGACGTGAAGTACCACACCGCGCGCGACGCGGAGGAAGCGGGTCTTTCCATCGTCGACGCCGGCCACTGGGCGACGGAAGCGCCCGCGCTCGAGGCGCTGCGCAGAGAGCTCACTGGGTGGGCCTCCCGGACAAAGACCGAGCTCCGGGTCGAGGTCTTTCGGGAGCCGGACCCCTTTCGCTGGGTCTCTCCCTGAGGGCGGGCGAAACAGATCGACGATTCATCGTGGCACCGAGGCGCCGGCCGCGGCGCTGAAAGGCGAGGGAGGACAAGTTGGACGGAGACGTGTTGGGCCTACTGGCGAAACTGCAGAGCGTCGCGGACGAGATCGACAGGATCGAGGCGCGCCGGCGCGCCGCCACGGACGAGAGAGACCGCGTTCAGGTGAACGTCGACGGTGCCGTTCGGGCCCTGTCGGAACGGGAAGAGAGCCGCCACGCGCTGGACATCGAACGGCGCAAGAGGGAAATGTCGCTCAAGGCGGACAAGGAGCGGATGCAGAGACTCAAGTCGAGGCTCGCCGAGGTGAAGACGAGCCGTGAGTACCAGGCCGCTCTGGGCGAGATCAGCAGCGCCAAACAGGTGATCTCGGACCAGGAGGAGACGATCCTGAAGGACATGGAGGCGGTCGAGAGCATGGACGCGGAGATCGAGCGGCTCCGAGCCCAGATCGAAGGGATGAAGAGTGATCTCGAGCTCGCGGGCACCGAGCTCGAGGGCGTCCTCTCGGAGACGGAGCACGTCCTCGTAGATCGGCGCCGGGAGGAGGGCGAGATCCTCAAGGCGCTGCCGATCGAGGTCGTCGACCGCTATCGCCTCATCCGTACGCGCCGCGGCGGTCTGGCGGTCGTCGAGGCGAGGGACGAGGCCTGCACGGCCTGCTTCATGAGGATCCCGCCCCAGATGTATATTGAGGTAATGAAGCGGTCGCGGGTGATCCAGTGTCCCAATTGTCATCGGATCCTCATCCCGCCGCGGGTCGAGCCGACCCCGGAGGGCGAGGCGACGTCGGGCTCCGAAGGGTAGTCGGAGCCCCCAAGAGTTCGCGAGGCGCGACCGGGGAAACGCGGGCAGCCGCTCCGAGTCATCGGAGAGGAAAGTCCGGGCTCCGCAGGGCAGGGTGCTGGATAACGTCCAGTCGGGGTGACTCGAAGGAAAGTGCCACAGAAAACAGACCGCCGGCGGGGGCTACAGGCTCCGCCGGTAAGGGTGAAACGGTGAGGTAAGAGCTCACCAGCGGCCCGGGCGACCGGGCCGGCTCGGTAAACCCCACCCGGAGCAAGACCAAATAGGGGAGCGCGATGAGGGCGGCCCGCCCCAGGCTCCCGGGTAGGTTGCTGGAGGCACGGGGCAACCCGTGTCCCAGAGGAATGGCTGCCGCCCGCAAGGGTACAGAACCCGGCTTATAGCGTATCCCCGCCGCGCCTCGCCCCATATCTTCGACTCGGGTGCCCGTCGGCTCCCTCCCTCGCACGACAGGTGGTGCAGATGAAGAAGCCCGGAGAAAGCCTCCTCGGGGCGATCGGCAATACGCCGATCGTCGAGCTGACCGCCTGCGGCGTCTTCCCGAAGGTGCGGATCTTCGGGAAGCTCGAGGGGAGCAAT
>JACRCS010000341.1 GCA_016218905.1 Deltaproteobacteria bacterium | reverse complement strand
TGCGCGATCGCCTGCTGGTTCGGAAACGGGGTCTGCGTGGACGTCCAGACCGTCATCGTGTCGCCTTCGAGCCGTGCCAGGGCCGTGTGCGTCTCGATCGACGCGCGCGCCGTAACCGTTCAGGTATTGCCCCTCGAAGAGCGAGACCGATTCCATCTCTCCTTCCGCGAGGTCCCCCTTCTTCTCCCTCTCCTCTCCCTCACCCGCTACGGAGAGGAGGTGGGCGAAGACGGTCTTGTCGTCGAAGGCCGGCGCGGGGACGTCGAAATCGGCCTTGATGGCGGCCAGCGCCTTCTCGGCCGCCTCGGGGTCGGCGTGAAGCACGGCGACCATGCCGCCTTCGTTGACGACGACGATCCCCGGCAGGTGCGCGGCGGCGGACGTGTCGACGCCCTTCAGTACGGCGCCGTGGGCCGGAAGGCGGAGGATCCTGGCGTAGAGCATTCCCGGAAGACGGACGTCTCCGGCGAACTGGGCCTTGCCGGTGACCTTCGCCCTCGCGTCGCGGCGCTTCTCGGGCTTCCCCATCACGCGGAACTCGGCGACGGACTTCGTGACCGCCTTCCCGTCCAGCGTGCGGACGATCTTCTGCCCCTTGGCGAGCTGACCGAACGTGACCCGGGTCTTCCGGTCGGAGGCGACGAAGACCACGCCGTCCTCCACGCCCAACGTCTCCAGCGGCGTCTTCAGGTGCTCCGAGGCCAGCGTCAGCAGGACGGCCTTCGCTTCCGCCGCTGCCGCCCTGAGGGCCGGACCGAAGAACCGGGTCGACATCGACCCGTACGTCCCGTTGTCGAACGGACAGAGGGCCGTGTCTCCCATGACCATTTCGATGGAATCCAGGGAGACGGCAAGCTCGTCGGCCGCCATCTGCGCGAGAGACGTCACGACGCCCTGCCCCATCTCGATCTTCCCGGAGTAGATCGTGACCCGGCCGTCGCCGGCGATTCTCAGGTAGGCGTTGAAGTCGGTGGGGGTGCCCCTCGTGCGGGCTTCCTGCCCCAGGAGATCCGAGAGGTCTGCGCTGAAGAGGACGATGATCCCGCCGCCGAGAAGGCGGACGAAGTCCCGCCGGTCGAGGGAGCGGCCTTCGGGCGAAGACGGCTTTCCGTCGCCCGCGGGGGCGGGAGCGGGGGCGAGCGTCGAGGGGTCGACCGTCATCACGCACCTCCCGCGTGGGTGGCAACCCGTTCGATGGCCTGGACGATGCGGTGATGGGCGGCGCAGCGGCACAGGTTGTCTTCCATCCCCGCGACAATCTGGGCCCGAGTGGGCTTCGGGGTCTTCAGCAGCAGGGCATACGCGTTCATGATCATTCCGGGCGTGCAGAAGCCGCACTGCAAGCCCCCGACGTCCGCGAACGCCTCCTGGAGGGGATGGAGCTTTCCATTCCGCTCGAGACCCTCGATGGTCGTGACGTCCTTGCCGCGGACGGCCTTCACCGGCACCTGGCACGACCGCACCGCTTCCTTGCCCACGACCACGGTGCAGGCCCCGCAGAGACTCTCGCCGCAGCCGTACTTCGTCCCCGTCAGGCCGAGGTCGGTGCGCAGCACCCAGAGGAGCGTCCGGTCGCCGTCGACGTCGAGCCGGATCGGTTTGCCGTTGAGCCGGAACGAGATGGTCTCCTTCATCGGAACCCTCGCTCTCCCGGGACCGAACGCCGCCGGTTGCAGCTTCCAGTTCGGTGCCTGGCGCCGATCATATCGAGGCCGCGATGCGCCGCCGCCGTGGCCCGCCGGGCGCTCCGCGAGCTCCTGACCCGTTCTTCCCGCCTCGCCGGACGGTCCCGCCGGGCGACCGGCCCGGTAGACTCGCCGGACGAGGTTCCCGATGACTTCAGCGCGCTTCGCCTCCGCTCTCCTCCTCTCCTTCGCCGCCCTGGCGGCCCGGAACCTTCCCGCCGCGCCGCCCGACCCGGCCACGTTCTCGATCGCCGCGGCCGACCCGGCGGCCGGCGAGGTCGGGGTGGCGGTGGCCAGCCGGTTCTTCGCGGTGGGGACGGTCGTTCCCTGGGCGAGGGCGAGTGTGGGCGCCGTGGCGACGCAGTCGTCGGCGAACACCTCGTTCGGCCCGAACGGCCTCGACCTGATGGCCCGGGGAGCCACTGCGGAAGAGGCGCTGAAGGTCCTCCTTCGCGGAGACGAAGGACGCGACCGGCGGCAGGTCGGCCTCGTGACCGCATCGGGCGACTCCGCCACGTACACCGGTTCCGGGTGCAACTCCTGGGCGGGCGGCCGCCGCGGACCGAACTACGCGATCCAGGGAAACATCCTGACGGGAGAACCCGTCGTCGCGGCTGTGGAGAAGTCCTTCCTCGCGAATACAGGGAAGCCTCTCGCCGAGCGGCTCCTGGCGGCCCTCGCCGCGGGAGACGCGGCCGGAGGGGACAGCCGCGGAAGGCAGTCGGCGGCGCTCCTCGTGTGCCGCGCGAAGGGGGGCTACAACGGCTTCACGGACCGGGCGGTCGACGTCCGCGTGGACGACCACGCCGATCCCTTCCGCGAGCTCTCGCGCCTCGTGGCGATGGGTGTCG
>JACRCS010000350.1 GCA_016218905.1 Deltaproteobacteria bacterium | reverse complement strand
GTTGCGGGCGGTGGAGCCGCTGAGGCGGTCGTAATCGTCGACGAGGATCTCGTTGTTGTTGCCCCCGCGCGGCTGGAACTTGGCGTAGTCCTTTGCCGCTACCCGACCGTAGGCCCAGTGACCCTGACCGTAGCACTTGGCGACGGTGCCCGGCCGGACTCCTTCCCAGAGCTTGACTTTGGAGACGATCGAACCCGTGGGCGAGGAGATCCGCACGGCGTCGCCGTTCTTCAGTCCGAGCTTCTTCCCGTCGACCGGGTTCATCTTGACGACGTCCTCCCAGGCCTCGTCGCCGACGTCGACCTTCTTGAACTCCTGATACCACGTCGCATTCTGGCTCCGCCCTTCGCGGTTCAGGCGGGACTTGTAGTCAATGAAGTCGAAGGGGTAATCGGCGGGGCTCCCGTGCCGCTTCGGCGGCTCGTAATGCGGGACGAAGGCGAGTTCGCCCTGGGCGACGTACCCGCTCGCCTTCAGGATCTCGTCGGCCGACGCCTTGTGCTTCTCGGCGTGGATCGCGATGGCCTTCTTCAGCGTCTCGCTGTAGAACTCGAACTTCTTCGTCTCCGTACCGAACTTGCCCCAGTTCTTCTTGAAGCCGTACTTCTCGGTGTTGTAGATCCCCTTCTTGCGGAAGTCCGCCCACCCCTCGATCTTGTCACCCTTGAGGGGCTCCTTCGGCATCCACAGGGGGGCGCTGGTGATCTTCGCGGCGATCTCGACGAACTCGGCCGCGTTGGTCGGATTCTTCCCCGTCTCCGGGTCCTTGAAGGACGCGTAGTAGTCGTGGAGGTTCGGAAACCCCTTCGCCTTGAGCTTCTCCGCGAGCAACCAGACGACCTCCGTCTCCTCCTGCTTCGCCTCCCACAGGGGTCTTACAACCGGCTGCTGGATCGAGGCGTGGGCGTGGAGGTTCGCCATGTTGGTGATGATCGAGAGCGACGCGGCCGGCGCGAACGTGGCCGGCAGGACGATGTCCGCGAACTGCGTCATCTCCGAGGGGTTCGTCACCATGTGCACGAAGAAGGGGACCTGCGAGAGCGCCTTCTCCCAGCGCTGGGCCCCCGTGCACGAGAACGCGAAGTTGTTCCAGTGGCTCAGGAGCACCTTCACCGCACCGGGGTCCTTCAGCATGCCATTGGCGATGTTGTTGGTGACCACGCCGGTCTTGCCGGGTCCACCCAAGACGGCCGGCATGTCCTTCGCGCCGCGGCCGTCGAGCTTCTTCTCCTTGCTGTACTTCTTCGCGATCTCGTCGACGAAGGGCTCCTTGGCCTCGGGGAAGGCGGCCGTGGGGACCTTCTGAGCGCGGAGCACGCCGCCTTCGACGTCGACCGAGCCGAGGAGGCCGTTCAGCGCGTAGACCGCCATGGAGGAGTAGGTGCCTCGCGGCTGCATGGCGGCTCCCGGGCCCATCCAGACGGCGACCTTCGGGGCCGCCTTGCCCATGATGCGGGCGACTCGGACGATCTGTTCCTTGGGAATCAGCGTTTCCTTCGCCGCCCAGTCGGGCGTCTTGTCCTTCAGCTCCAGGTTCCACCACTTGACGAGCCCGTGGCTCTCTTTCTCCGCGAAGCTGGCTTCCTCGACCGTCTGACCCGCCTTGAAGAGGTTCTTGCCTTCCTTGAAGTCGCCGACGAACTCCCGGTTCCATAGCCCCTCGACGAGGATCACGTGGGCGAGCGCCGATGCCAGCGCTCCGTCGGTCCCGGGTCTTAGCGGCAGCCACTCCTGCGACTTCGCGGCCGAGGCCGAGAGACGCGGGTCCACCGTGATGACCGTGCCCCGATCCAGGATGTCGCTGAACTTGTTGATCGCGTTCGGCACCTGGCGGTTCGAGCTGAGCGGGTCGGCACCCCACGCTACCAGGCAGTTCGTGTTCGCGAGGTCGTAGTCGCGATAACCGAAGAAGCCCTCCGTATAACCGGGGCCCATCTTCTCGGCCTCGGCGCAGATGGCGCTGTGGGAGAAGTAGTTGGGAGTGCCGTAAATCTTCGGCAAGGCCCCGTAGAAGAGCTCGGTGGAGGTGGGGGAGTAGCGGCCGCGAATGTACGTCAGCTTGTGCGGCTCGTTGTTCTTCCGGAGCTCGATCATCTTGTCGGCGATGGTGTCGAGCGCCTCGTCCCAGGTGATCGGCACGAACTTGGGGTCTACGCCGCGACCCTTCTGCGGGTTCGTGCGCTTCATGGGGACCTTGATCCGGTCCGGATCATAGAGCTGCTGGATGATGAGGTGACCGCGTGGGCAGACGTACCCGCCGTTCGCCTTGGAGAGCTGGTTCCCCCGGACCTTGGTAGCCCTGCCGTTCTGAACGTAGATCTCCGTCGGGCACCAGGCCGTGCAGCCCTGGCAGGTCGAGGCGACCCACTGCCCCGGAGGCGTGTCCGGTGCCTTCGCATCGTGGCTCTTCGCGAAAGCATTGAGTCTCGGTAGTCCGACGGCGGCAGCGGCGCTGGTAGCCGCCGACACCTTGAGGAATTCTCGGCGCTTCAATCTCATCTCGTCTCCTCCGGCCTCTATCCCTGGTGGCACTTGGCGCAGTCGGCCTTCACGCTGAAAGCCTTTTTGCCGTTGTGGCAGGCGCCGCAAGACCGACCCTGCTGCATCTGCTTCATGGTCGTCTTCTTGTGCCCGGCCGAGTTGGTGAAGACGTTGTCATGGCACTCCGTGCACTGGAGCCCGACCCCTTCCACATGGGCTTCGTGGCTGAAGACGGAGTTCTTGGCCGCCTTCATCTTGAAGGTGACGTCGCCGCCGCCGACCCCGGCAAGCGCCGGTGAGGAAGTTAGTAGTACGACTGCCGCGAGACCAATTGCTCTCCTCATGAAACCTCCTTGACGTTGAATCGTTGAGCAGGCGGAGAGGGAAAGTCGCCCAGCGCGACCGAGCGGGGAGTTCAGGCCCCGACCAGAAATCGTTCCTCCAGGAAATCGCAGACCGGCTCGGGCTGGTCGAGCGGGAAGAGAGGCACGGAGACCCGAAGATCCTCGTCGCTGACTACCGCGATCAGCCGGTGATCGAGAATTTGCCCGTCGCGCGTGGTGCACAGGAGTTCGGGGCTGCGTGCCCCCCGGTGGACCTCCACTTTCGGCAGGCTGCCGGTCTTGTAGCCTTCCGTAACGACGAGATCCACCTCCGTCATGAATCGGTAGATGATCTCCTCCAGGGTCATTTCGCCCCTGCCGTTGGGGTGGACCATCGCGAGCTTCTCGGCGGAAGAGACCACCATCGGAGAGGCTCCCGCCCTGGTGAGCCGCCACGAGTCCTTGCCCTCGTGGTCGATCTCGAAGCGGTGCGCGTCGTGCTTGATCGTCCCTACCCGATAACCGCGACGGGTCAGTTCGGCGATGACCTTCTCCAGAAACGTCGTCTTCCCCGTGCCGGACTTCGCGACGAAGGAGACCGCGGGCGGGCCGAAGCTCCGCAGGCGCGCGAGGTGCAGACGGCACTCGTCGAGGTCCGCGCTGGAGTGGACGTTTCGGAAAGTGAGGCCGGACGGGTCCAGGGTCTGCAGGTCGTCCCCGTTGACGATCCGCGTACGGACGTCGGAGATGAAGTCGAGGACTTTGAGGTTCCCGCGCCTCACCCGGTCTTCCATCGGCGCGACACAGGCCTTCGAGTAGATCGCGCAGAGCGGCTCGAAGCCCTTTTCGCTCCTCGTGACGACCACGTCCCAGCCCTGGCGCTGGCCATGGAGGTGTCGGATCACTCTGGGGTGGAGGAAGGGCATGTCAGCGCCGACCGCGAAGGCGTGGTGGCTGCGGATGTGCTTCAGGCCCGTGGTCAGGGCGCCGAGGAGCCCGGCGTCCGCGTACTCGTCTCGTACCGCCGCGTACCCCATCTCGGCGAACGGTCGCGGGTCCGGCGCCACCACCAGCACGTCGTCGAAGAAGCCTTCCAGTACGCGGTGCACCCGGTGGAGCAGGGTCTCCCCCTGGAGCTCCCAGTTCCAGCGCGCTCCTTCGCCGCTGACGAGGAGCAGCGCGGTCCGTATATCTCTCATGGATGTCCTTGTCGCGCGGAAGGCGCTTGGAGGTTCGGAACGACCCGGAGGCCCTTTTACGCCTGCAAAACGCGAAGGATTCTAAAATAAGATTTGGTGGAAAGGAAACTCAAACCGAACGACTCGGAAAAGCAAGAATGGTGCCCTCCCTGCGAGGTCGGGAAACGGCGGATCGAACGCGCAGAGCTCCGAGCGACGCGGGGCTTTCGGACCGAGGCACAGGCACGGGAAGCCAGGGTAGAAACGAGGTGCAGGCCCACCCTGAAGTGGGCCCCGGGGACCACGGAGCGTTGCCGGGGGGCACCGCACCGGCGGGAGCGGGAAAGGCTCGCCGGCTGTC
>JACRCS010000332.1 GCA_016218905.1 Deltaproteobacteria bacterium | reverse complement strand
GGAGAGCGAGATCGTCCCCCGCTCCTCGCTCACGACGAGGATCACGGCGTCGGTCTCCTCGGAGAGACCCAGCGCCGCCCGGTGCCGGGTGCCCAGGGCTTTGTCGACGTCCCGCCGGGTGCTGAGGGGCAGAAAGCAGCCCGCCCAGAGGAGACGGCGCCCCTTGATGATGACGGCCCCGTCGTGGATGGGCGAGTAGGGCAGGAAGATGCTCTGCAGGAGCTCCTTGGAGACCTCGGCGTCGAGGCGGACCCCCTGGTCGACGTGGTCGCGCAACTCCGTCTCGCGCTGGAGCACGATGAGAGAGCCGATCTTCTTGTTCGCCAGGCTGCTCGCCGCCTGGAGGATCTCCTGGATGGGCTCGGGATCCCGTCCCGGGTCGCGGTAGCCGGCGAGAGGGTTCATCCCCACCCGCGTCAGCGCACGGCGGATCTCGTTCTGGAAGAGCACGACGACCACGAGGATGATCGACGAGAGGAAGGCGTTCAGGAGCCAGTGGAGCGTAAAGAACTCGAGGATCTCGCTCGCCGCGTACGCGACGACGAGGATCGCCAGCCCGACGAGCATCTGGACGGCCCGGGTCCCCTTGATGAGCACGAAGATGCGGTAGATGACGAAGGCGACGAGGAGAATGTCGACGCCGTCCTGCCAGCGCAGCAGGGAGGGTACGAGGGACATGAGCTAGGTCTCGTGGGCTTGACGGACCGCCCACGCGAGATCGACGGCCCTTCGGGTCTCCCTCACGTCGTGCACGCGCACGCACTGCGCGCCGTTCCAGATGGCGAGGACGGCAGCGGCGAGCGCGCCCTCCAGCCTCTCCTTGGGGCGCTCGATCCCGAGCACCCGACCGATGAATGCCTTTCGGCTCGCCCCGACCAGCAGCGGATAGCCGAGGCTCGAGAGCTCTCCCAACCGCTGAAGGAGGAGGAGGTTGCCCTCCTTGTCCTTCCCGAAGCCGATGCCCGGGTCGAGGACGATCTTCTCCCTCGCGACGCCGGCCGCGAGCGCCTTCTCCGCGCACTCCCGCAGCGACCCGCCCACCTCGCCGAGGAGGTCGGCGTAGGAGGTGTCGAGCTGCATGGTCCGGGGTGTCCCGCGCATGTGCATGAGCACCACGCTCGCTCCCGTCTCGGCGGCGACGGCGGCCATCTCGGGATCGGCCTTGAGCCCGCTGATGTCGTTGATGATCGAAGCCCCGGCCTCTACGGCCCGGCGGGCGACGCGGGAGCGGTAGGTGTCGACGGAGATGGGGACGGGGACTCGCGGCGCCAGGTGCTCCAGCACGGGCATGAGCCGGGCGAGCTCCTCCTCCTCGGAGACGGGATCGGCCCCGGGGCGCGTCGACTCGGCCCCGAGGTCGAGGATGTCGGCCCCCTCGTCCACCATCTGGACGGCGCGCGCGGCGGCGACCTCCGGAGCCAAGTGGTCCCCTCCGTCGGAGAAAGAGTCCGGGGTGATGTTGACGACGCCCATCACGTGGGGCCGTTCGGAGAGCCGCAGAACCCCGCCCCGCCAGGGGAGTTCGAACCGGCCCCTCCTCGCCCGGAGCGCCTCCTCGAGCTCGTCCGCCATTTGCCTGAGCCCGAAGGGTTGGGGCCGGAGCTTCTTGACGAGCCTTCGCACCTGTTTCTCGGTACCGAGGATGAGTACGTCCGAGCGCTCCACGGAGCAGTTGATGACGCCGCGACTGACCGCCGCCTCGCCTCCGAGGGAGAGCATCTCCTGTTTGAGGATGTTGGCGCCCGGCGCCCGCACGCCCGTCGCCTTCAGCGCCAGGAACGAGGCCTTGCGCTTCATGAGGGCTACTCCGGCGGGATCCGCGCCGACTGCTCTCAGCTCGGCCTCGACCCGTGCGGGAGTCGAGAGGTCGAGCACGCGGACGCGGAAGGACACCGTTGCCCTACCGCTCGAACCGGAGCTCGGTCTGGCGGGAGCCCGCCGCGGCGGCCTCGGTCGGCGCCTCCCCGGCCGAGGCCGCGAACTCCCCTTTGGCGATCCGGTCGATCTCGTCGAGCCCGACCACCTCCTTCGCCAGCAGCACGGCGGTGAGCTGCTCCACCTGCTCCCGATACTTGAGCAGGATCTCTTTGGCGCGGTCCAGGTTGAAGGAGACGAGGGCCCGGATCTCCTCGTCGATCTCGACGGCGGTCTTCTCGCTGTAGTCCTTGTGGCTCGACATTTCCTTGCCGAGGAAGACCTGCTCCTCTTCCTTTCCGTAGGTCAGCGGCCCGAGCTTCTCGCTCATGCCCCACTTGCAGACCATCCGCCGGGCGATCTCGGTGGCCTTGTCGATGTCGTCGGTGGCCCCCGTGGTCAGGTGCTCGAGGAAGATCTCCTCGGCCGCCCGTCCTCCCAGGAAGACGGCGATCCGGTCCATCAGGTAGTCGCGGCTGTAGGAGTGCCGTTCGTCGATGGGGAGCTGCTGGGTGACGCCGAGGGCCCAACCGCGCGGGATGATCGAGACCTTGTAGACCGGGTCGGCGTTCGGCAGGTGCTTGGCCACCAGCGCGTGTCCGGACTCGTGAAAGGCGGTGTTTCGCTTCTCCTCCTCCGACAGGACGAGGCTCCTGCGCTCCGCGCCCATGAGGACCTTGTCCTTGGCCTTGTCGAAGTCGTCCATGGCGACCATGGCCTTCTCAACCCGGGCCGCGGCGAGAGCGGCTTCGTTGACGAGGTTCTCCAGGTCCGCCCCGGAGAAGCCCGGAGTTCCCCGCGCGAGCACCGTCACGTTGACGTCCGGGCTGAGCGGGACGTCCTTCGTATGGACCCGCAGGATCTCCTCACGCCCCTTGATGTCCGGCCGCGGGATCACGACCTGCCGATCGCAGCGACCCGGCCGGAGAAGCGCCGGATCGAGGACGTCAGGCCGGTTGGTAGCGGCGATGAGGATGACGCCGTCGTTCGATTCGAAGCCGTCCATCTCCACCAGAAGCTGGTTGAGCGTCTGCTCCCGCTCGTCGTGACCGCCGCCGAGCCCGGCGCCCCGGTGGCGGCCGACCGCGTCGATCTCGTCGATGAAGATCAGACACGGGGCGTTCTTCTTCCCCTGG
>JACRCS010000331.1 GCA_016218905.1 Deltaproteobacteria bacterium | reverse complement strand
TCGAGCCCGACGTGAAGGACGCCCCCCATGCCCGGCCGCTGCCCCCCGTCAAGGGCCGCGTCCGTTTCGAGAACGTCCACTTCGCCTACGACGACGGCCGGCCGGTCCTCACCGGCGTCAGCCTCGAGATCCAGCCGGGCGAGCACGTGGCCCTTCTGGGCCCGACGGGGGCCGGCAAGAGTACGCTCGCGAGCCTCCTCGTCCGCTTCTTCGACCCGCAGTCCGGGCGCGTCACGATCGACGGGCACGACCTGCGCGACGTGACCGTTCTCTCGCTTCGCCGGCAGGTCACGTTGATGCTGCAGGAGCAGATCCTCTTTCACACCTCGATCCGGGACAACATCGCGTTCGGCACGATCCGGTCGTTCGACGAGGTCCGGAAAGCCGCGGAGCGCGCCGAGGCCGACGGGTTCATCGAGCAGCTTCCCGACGGCTACGACACCGTGATCGGCGAGGACGGCTCGACCCTCTCCGGCGGCCAGCGGCAGCGCCTCGCGCTCGCGCGCGCCCTCCTCCGGGCCGCGCCGATCGTGATCCTCGACGAGCCGACGAGCTCGCTCGACCTCGACACCGAGGAGCGCGTCTGGGCCCACGTCGACGAGCTCCTGGCGGGAAAGACCGCGATCATCATCGCCCACCGCCTCAGCTCGGCGCGCCGCGCGGACCGGATCATCCTCCTCGACGGGGGCACGGTCGCCGAGCAAGGCTCCCACGCCGAGCTCCTCGCCCGCCGCGGGACGTACGCACGACTCTGGGAGACCCACGGCGCCGGCCCGGGAATCCTCGAGCCCGAGCTCCTGGCCGCGGCCTCACGGTGAGACCCAGATGAGCGCGCGCCTTCGCATCGTCGTCCTGGGAATGATGGGCCGCTGCCCCTTCGGCGGTCAGACGTGGCTCTACCTCAACTGGCTGCGCGGCCTCGCACGCCTGGGCCACGAGGTCTGGTACGTCGAGGACGACGCCACCTGGCCCTACGACCCGCGCGCCGACGCGATCGTCGACGACCCCGCCTACGCGACCGCCTACCTCGAACGGGTCCTCGCGAGGGTCGGCCTCGAGAGACGGTGGGCCTACCGCGCCCTCTACCGGGGCCCCGACGCCTGCTTCGGCCTCTCGCGCGAGCGGCTCGTCGAGCTCTACCGGGACTGCGACGTCCTCCTGAACGTCTGCGGCGCCACCGTCCTGAACGAGGACCACCTCAGCGCACGGCTCCGCGTCTACGTCGAGACCGACCCGGTGACGAACCAGCTCGAGCTCGCGAGCGGCAGTCCGAAGACCCGGGCCGTCCTCGACGCCCACCACCTGATCGCCACCTACGGCGAGAACTACGGGGAGCCGGACTGTCGCGTGCCGATGGACGGCCGCCGCTACATCCGGACCCGGCAGCCCGTCGATCTCGACCTCTGGCCGATGGCCTTCGACGCCGCGGCCGAGCGCTACACCACGATCGGGAACTGGAAGCAGAAAGGGCACGACGTCATCTGGCAGGGCGAGACCTACACCTGGAGCAAGCACCACGAGTTCCTGAAGTTCGTCGACCTGCCGCGGCGCTGCCCGAGGGCGCGCTTCGAGCTCTGCCTCAACGTGGACGACGTAGAGGACCGCTCGCTCCTCGAGGAAAGCGGCTGGAAGCTCTCGAGCCCGCTCGCCATGTCGCTCGACCCGTTCGGTTACCAGACGTTCTTCCAGGGCTCTCGGGCCGAATGGACCGTGGCCAAGGATCAGAACGTGAGACTGAAGAGCGGCTGGTTCAGCGAGCGCGACGCCTGCTACCTCGCCTCCGGCAAGCCGGTGATCGCCCAGAGCACCGGCTTCGAGAAGCTCCTCCCGACCGGCGAGGGGCTCTTCGCGTTCCGGACGATCGAGGAAGTCCTCGTTGCCGTCGACACGATCGAGACGGACTACCCGAAGGCGTGCCGGGCCGCGCGGCGCGTGGCCGAGGAGTCGCTCGAGGCGACCGCGGTCTGCCGCAGGCTCCTCGAGGAGATCGGGCTGTGATCGGAAGGAAGTACGTCATCTTCAACGCCGACGACCTCGGCTACAGCCACGGGATCAACCGCGGGATCCTCGAGGCGCACGAGCGGGGGGTCGTCACGTCCGCTTCTCTGATGGTCAACACACCGGCTACCGCGGAAGGGGTCCGCCTCGCCCGCGAGAACCTGGAGCTCTCCGTCGGGCTGCACGTCAACTTCACGAACGAGGCCCAGCGCCTGATCGACCTCGACGACGAGGAGGCCTGCCGCCGGGAGCTGTGGGGCCAGTACCGGCGCTTTCTCGACCTGATGGGCCAGCGGCCGACGCACCTCGACTCGCACCAGCACGTTCACCGCCACCCGATGCGCAAGCGCCTGTTCGACGAGCTCGCCGACACCGAGGGGCTGCCTCTCAGAGACCGGCCGCCGGTCGTCTTCAGAGGTGGCTTCTACGCCCAGTGGGAATACGGCGTCTCCGACCCTTCGAAGGTGAGCCTCGCCAGCCTCCAGCGGATCCTGCGCGAGGAGATCGAGGAAGGGATCACCGAGGTCTCCTGCCACCCTGGCTTCTTCGATCCGGCGTTCGAGGCCGTCTATCACCTCGACCGCGAGGACGAGCTCCGGACGCTCATCGACCCGGCGCTCCCCGGTTTCCTCGAGCGCGAGGGAATCCGGCGGATTTCGTACGGGCAGCTCCCGGCGGCCGTGAGGGCCCTCCGTGGCGATTGACGCCGCCGGCCCGCCGCGCCGCTTCGTTCCTGCCCCCGCCGCGCTGGCCACCTGGCTGGCGGTGCCGCTCGTGGGTGCCAAGGTCGTCCACTGGAGCTGGCCCGGGACCCGCTGGGGCGACTGGCCCGACTGGGTCAAGGACGTCGCGGTCTCCTCGCACGCGGACGTGGCCTTCGCTGCGATCTTCGGGCTCGTCGCCTTCGTCCTGCTTCGTCTCTTCCGCCGCTGGCCGCGCCTCGAGCGAGGCCTCGGCATCGGGCTCCTGGCGCTGAGCGCCTTCTGCGCCTTCTACGCCGTGGCGAGCATCCAGATGTTCGCTTTCCTCCGCTCGCCTCTCACGTATCCGCTTCTCTACCTGGCCGGCGACCTGAAGAGCATGCGCTCCTCGATCGGGAGCTTCCTCTCGGCTGGTTTCGTAGCCGCCCTCGTGCTCGTGCCGCTGGGCCACCTGGTTGCCGTCTGGCTCGGGTCCCGCCCCGGGCGCGGGCCGGCCGGCTCGCTCCGGCGAGGTCTCCGGATCGCTTCCCTCGGCGTGATCTCCGCCTGGGTCGTCTGGGGAGCCCGCACAGCCGACGGCCGCTGGTCTGACCGTCCGGACCTCCTGATTGCCGAGAACCCGCACTGGAAGCTCGTCTCTTCGCTCCTTGACGAGGTCCGGGGCGGTGCGATGCCGCGGATGGACGACGACTTTCCGCCCGGGCACCTCTCGGACTTCCGTCCGGCGAGTCTCGCCCCCGCCCGCGTTCCCGAGCCCGGAGCGCGCGCAACAGCTCTCGCCGCCCTGCCCCGGACGGAGCGGCCCCGCAACGTCCTTCTCGTCGTCCTGGAATCGACCGGTACGCGCTACCCGGACCTCTAC
>JACRCS010000343.1 GCA_016218905.1 Deltaproteobacteria bacterium | reverse complement strand
TTCCGGCATGGACGCCGGAATCCAGTGCGCCATGGATGGACCCTCCTGGGCCCTGGACCCCGGCAATCCGTGCCGGGGTGACGGAAAAGAGGCCGGAGTCACTTTCAGCCAACCGGCCGCGCAGCGGCGTACCGAAGCTGATAACTGATACCCGACGACCGCTCTTCTGTATCTCCCTCACCCGGATCCCCTCGATCGTGCGTTCACTCCCCGCCCGGCTCGCCCGCGCCGCGTTGCCCGGACGCAGAGCAGTGCGTGGCGCCTGCTATCCTTCCGCGGCGAAGGGCGCCGTCCTGGGCAGGGGATTGGGGGAGGGAGCGCGCGCGCCCGAGGAGCCCTCGATCGCCTTCACCGCGATGTCCTGGATCTGGCCGTAGGACCTCTCCAACTGGAGCGCGAGTTTGGAAATCTGCTCGGCCTGCTCCTTCACCGCCGTCTCCAGGCCGCCGATTCGCGTCTTTAGGACGTTCCGCTCACCCTCGAACTCCTTCTTCAGAAGCTCCTCCCGGGCCGTTGCCTCGGCCCTGACGCGGTCCGCGGAGGCTTTGACCTCCCGCGACACCGCCGCCTCGAGCTCCTTCGGAAAGGCCGCGGCTCGCCGCCGGAGCTCCTGAAGCTCCTCTTCGCTCTGGCGGACGGCCTGCTCGCGATCCGCGAGCTCCTTCGCGAGCTGCTCCCGCTTCAACCCCACCTCGCGCTCCAGCTTGGCCCTCTCTTCTTCGTAGCGTGCTTTCTCGGCCTCGAACTGGTCCTTCGCCTGCCTTCGCTCCCGGTCGCGCGCGTACTGGAACTCTTCCTCTTCCCGCTCGCGTCTTCTCCGCTCCGCCTCGTCACGCTCCGTGGCGGCCGCCTCGTTGCGGGCCTTCTCTTCCGCCCACTGGGTGCGGAGCGCGTCCATTTCCTTCGCGAGCGCCTCGCGGCGCTCGGCCATCTCCATCTCGAACTCCTCGCGCTTTCGGTGCTGCGCCTCGAGGAGGGCCGCCAGGCTGGAGGCGCTCTTCTGGATCTCGTAGATCTCCTGCAGCTCCTTCTCCTTGAGCTCGACGGCCTGACGGACGGACTCGTAGCGCCCGACCTCCCGCTCGAGCCTTTCCGTGAGGCTTCCGAGCACCTTCCCGAGCTCGAGCTTGAGCGTCCCGACTTCCCGGATGATCCCGTCGAGAGAGATGGAGTCGGCCGTCTCGACGGCGCGTCGTCCGGCCTTCTCGGTGATCCTTTCCTCGGGCCTGAGCTCCGCTTCGCGCTTCTCCTGGGCGATCGGCAGGGCCTCCTGGTAGGACTGGATTGCTTCTTCCTTCACTTTGGGGACGCTCGTCCTGCGGCTCGGGATTTTCTTCTCGGCCATGCTCGCCCTCCTCTCGTCGTATGCGGTAACCGTGCCCTCCTACCGCAGGAGGGCGTAGAAGTGCAAGGAGTCAGCAAAGTGCGCCTCGAGCCTTGTAGGGTGGGTCTGGACCCACCACGCCAACGCTCCGGGCAGTGGATCACGCGCCGGTGTACGCGCGGTGAGCGACAAACGCATTGACGCGAGGTAGTTGCGGAAGATTCGTTGGTGATCGATGCCCGATTACCGGAGAGCGAGCAGGGCGGGCGCGACGCACTGCTTTGCCGTCGTGGGGCGAGAGTAGGGGGCGGCGGGGCGGCGATGCTGGACGGTCTGGCGGATTGCCGAGGCAGACCGGAATGGTGGGTCGCGACCCACCCTACCCGGCTTCGCCTCGTCGATTCCAGGACGCCGGGACCGATCGCCGCTTTCAAGGCGGCCCACGAACGCTTTCTGCCGGTCTTGGACGCCTTGATTCGGGAGATGGAGTAGGGCAACAACCGATAACCGATAACCGATAACCGCTCTTCTAGATCTCCCTCACCCGGACCGTCTCGATCACCCGCTCGACCGCGATCCTCATCGCGGCCATCCGCAGGCTCTCTCCAGTGCGCTGGTGGCGCTCCACGACCGCCTGCCAGGCCTCAGAGAGGGTCTGGTCGAGCTCCTCGTTGACCCGGTCTTCCTTCCAGCGATAGCCCTGCTTGTTCTGCACCCACTCGAGGTACGAGACGATCACGCCCCCCGCGTTCGCCAGGAGGTCGGGGACGATGTGTACGCCCCGGTCCCTCAGCATCGCGTCCGCGCGGCAGGAGAGGGGCAGGTTGGCCGCCTCCACGATCATCTTCGCCCTCACCTGGTCCGCGTTGCCGGCGTGGAGCGCGAGCTCCAGAGCGGCCGGGATGAGAATGTCGCACTCGGTGGCGAGGAGCCGCGCGTTGTCGCCCCGCTCCGCGGCGCCTCGGAACTGGTCGACCTGCCGGAGCTCGCCCGATTCGATCTCCCGCTTCATGGACGTGGCGTCGAGGCCCTTCGGATCGAACGCGGCTCCGCGGACGTCCGACACCCCGACGATCAGTGCCCCCCTCTGGGAGAGGAAGGCGGCTGCGTTGCTCCCCACGTTGCCGAAGCCCTGGATCGCGACCGTGGCCCCCTCGAGCGAGCCGCCCAGGCTCTTCCACGCGAGCTCCGCGATCTGCGCCACCCCGCGGCCCGTGGCCGTCGCCCTGCCCGGCGAGCCCTGGACCGAGAGGGGCTTTCCGGTGGCGACTCCAGGCGTCAAGCCGCCGCGGAGCTGCGAGTACGCCTCGACGATCCACGCCATCTCCTGCTGGCCCGTGTTGATATCGGGTGCCAGCACGTCGATGTCGGGGCCGATGACGAGGGCCATCCGGTTCGCGTACTGCGCCACCAGCTCCCTGCGCTCCCGTTCGCTGAGAAGGTGCGGATCGCAGTCGATGCCGCCCTTCGCTCCCCCGAAGGGGATGTCCACCAGCGCGCACTTCCAGGTCATCAGGGACGCCAGCGCCCGGAACTCCTCCATATCGACGCTGGGGTGGAGCCGGAACCCCCCCTTGAAGGGGCCCCGCGAACTCGAGTGCTGAACGCGGTAGCCGTTGAAGAGCGTGATGCGGCCGTCGTCCCGGTGCAGGCTGAGCTCCACCCGGATCTCCCGATCCGGCAGGCGCAGCCGCTCCTTCATCGTCTCCTCTACGCCGTCCATCCCCTCGAAGGCCTGGCGGAGGAAGTTCTCCTGGCACTCGAGGGGAGTGCACTCCCGGGTGCCCGCCTGGTCAAACATGAACGCCCCTTCTCAGAGTTGCCCGGTCGCTCCGATCTCGGACGGAGCCTGCGCCAGGGAGGCCGCCAGATCCTTGCGGAGCTCGGACAGCACCTGGTCCAGGGCCGCTCCAGCGGCCGCGGGCAGCGCCGCGATGTCGTTGCCCGGCACCGGCACCGCGGCCCGCCGGATCCAGAAACCTCGAAACGTCGAGGGATAGGCCACGAGCGACGCCTCCACTTCGAGGACCACCCGCCCCTCCGTCCGGTCCCAGTAGAGCTCGTGGACGCTTCCCCCCAGGCGGTACTCGGGCTCGAAGGGGCTCCCGGCCGACGTGACGGCCCCGAAGAGATCGCAGCGGGCGAAGAATCGGGCAGCCGACGCCGTGACGAGATCGCCCGGTTCCGCCACCCAGCGGTGGTAGTGGGAGAAGGCCCAGAGGTCCTTGCCGGTCTTGGCCGCGAGACGGTCCGTCCGGAAGGGAGTGGCCGTCGAGAAGGGGAGGACCTGGAGCGTCGGCCCGCCGGCGCGCAGGCCCCCGGAGGGCGGCGGCGCGTCGAGCCCCAGCCAGACCGCCGTCGGCGCGGGGCGCTGGAAGGAGCCGAAGCCGCACCCTGCGAGGAGGAGCGCGACCAGGACTGCTCCCACCGGCCAAGGTCTCCTGCAAGTCCTATTCATCGAAAATCCTCCGGCGGTGGGCCCTCCAGGAGGAGCCTCGAAGGCTCACGCTGGAGCGAGGCCGCGAGGCTCTCCAGG
>JACRCS010000342.1 GCA_016218905.1 Deltaproteobacteria bacterium | reverse complement strand
GCGAACCAAGATGCCGAGCACCAGCGGTAGTCCTCGGCTCGCTCTGCGACGCCGTGGTGCACCGGGTTCGAGTGTACGTAGTTCAGCCGGGCGAGATACGAGCGCTCGAAGGTGAGGTGCGAGTCCCAGAACTGGAACCACATCTTCCGCCCCGCTTGGCCGTCCCACGCGTTCAACTGCTTTGAGGTAGTCATGTGCAGCTTGCCCACGAGACGGCGAAGCGTGGCGGCGTCCTCGGGCGAGGCGGCGACGAAATGGTAGTGGTTGGGGAGCACCGACCAGGCGTGCAGCACCCATCCGAATTCTCGGGCACAGGCGAAGAGGGCCTCTTGGAAGAAGTCGCGCCGCTCTGGCGTGTGGAGATGGGGCAGCTTGCGGTAGGTGCCCGCGGTCACCATGTAGATACCCGGCTGAAACAGCCAGTGCGCGGGAGCGTGCGGCCGCTCATGTTCTCTCTTCGTTTGGCGCGACGCGCCAAAGAAAGCGCGGACACGTCCGCGCACTCCAGAAGAAGGCGGTAGTGGGTCCACGTCATCTCCACGCAGTGCCTGGAGAATTGGAAACGTGACGTAAAAACCGTCGCTCCTCACACCCCCCAGCCGCGCCAGGATCGCAATACACCGTGCGAGGAATTCCCCCGGATCGTCCGCGTCTGAGTTGCCGATAACCGAGAACCGAGAACGGCTCACCGCGCCCGCAGGCGGCGCGTGACCCACGTGCCGGCAACCACCGCGACGGCCACCGCCAGCGCGACCACCGCGAAGTTCCCGAGCTTGGGGTCCTCGATCAGCTTCCCGATCCGGTTCTCCAGCACCGTGATGACGAAGATACCCGGGGCCATCCCGAGCACCGTCCCGACAAAGAAGTCCCGGAAGCGTACCCGGCTCGCGCCGGCGGCCGCGTTGACGAGGCTGAACGGGGCGATCGGTACGAGCCGTAGCGTGGCCATCGTGAGGATGCCCCGCCTTGCCAGGAAGCGGCGCACGCGACGGAGCCGGCGGCCGCCGAGCCGGTCGAGCAGGCTGCGCCCGAGGACTCTTCCGAGCCAATAGGTGAGGCTCGCGCTCGCCAGGGAGCCGGCCAACGAGTAGAGGAAGGCGGAGATCGGGGGATAGGCGAGCGCCGTGGCCGCGATCAGCACGGTAACGGGGAAGGAGACGGCCCCCGCCGCCGCGTACCCGAGCACGACGACGAGGAGGGTGTAGGCAGGTCCCGCCTCCGGGAAGAACGCCCGGGCGAGGACCGCGGGGTGGAGGTACTCGCCCAGCGCGGTCCAATGCCAGGCGGCCGTGAGGAGTCCGAGTCCGATCAGGGCGACGGCCCCTCGGAGCACGGGGCGGCCGGACGGCTCCCGCGTCTCGTACGGGACGAACTCGTCAAAGAGCTGTGCTGCCGGGGCCGGCCGCTCGGGATCGATCACCGCCCCCTCGGGGATCACGAAGTCGAGCCACGTCGGGTCCTCTTCCAGGGGGACGAGGCCGGTGCCCTCGGTCCGCAGGCTCTCCACCGCTGCCGCGAGCGAGCCGAGGTCTCGTCCGGCGGCCCGGACGCTCTCCGCCGGGACGCCGAGGTGCTCGCCCAGCAGCCGGCAGCGGATCGCCTCGATGGCCTCCCGGTGGCGGGGGGACGCCGCTTCGACGGCGAGATCGCACTCCGTATCCATCCCGAGCGAGCGATTGCTCAGGTTCGCGGAGCCCACCCGGAGGAACTTGTCGTCGGCGATGAAGAGCTTCGAGTGGAGGTTGACTTCCGCGCGCCCGGAGCGCGGAACGTAGATCCTCAAGCGGCCGAAGCGATCGGCTTCCCGCAGGCGCCTGAGCTTCCGTTCGCGCAGGACGCCCATCGTGCTCTCCTCCAGCCAACCCGAGCACCGGCGCGGGAAGACGAGCACGAGCTCCGGTCCGGCCTCCTCCCGAAGGCGGGCCGCCAGCGCGTCGCAGACCAGAGCCGACGTGAAGTACTGGTTCTCGATGTAGAGGAACCGCTCGGCGGCCCGAATCGAGTCGAGGTAGAGCGCCTCCACTTCGCGCACCTCGGCCCGGCCCCGGAAGAGCGGCTCGGTCCGGGAGATCGCCACGTCGACTCCGGTCAGCTCGGGCTCCACCGAGGCGGGCCACGGGTCGGCTCCGGTGACCCGTACCGGCCGGGTCCGCTGGCCGGTGGCGCGGCGCCACCGTTCGCGCGCGAGCTCTCCGAGAGCCGCCGCGGCCGAGCCGTCGACCAGCATCTGGATATCGTGAAAGGGACCGTAGGGCCTGCCGCCGGGATCCGTCCGGCAAGGCTCCGCGCCGCGGTGGAGCGGAGTGTCCCAGCGGCGCTGGGTGAGGTCGAAGCCGCCGGAGAAGGCGACCCGGTCGTCGATGACGACGACCTTCTGGTGGTGGGAGGCCCCCACGGGATGGTCGTCGTCGAGCCGGAAGTGGAGCCGGTCGTGGGTCCTCCACCCTAGGTTGAAGACGGGCGCGGGCTCCCGCTCGAAGGCATAGATGACGGCGAAGTCCCAGGAGAGCACGTAGATGTGGAGGTCTCGCCGCCTGGTGGCGAGGGCGTCGAGGAAGCGGCCGAGCTCGACCGGGAGCTCGTCCGCGGGACCGCACGGCAGGAGCTCCGCGCGGCTGTGGACGTCCCAGCCCAGGATGAAGATCGACCGCTCGGCCCGGCTCGCCGCCTCGCGGAACGCAGAGAAGTAGGCGTCTCCGTCCACCAGGACGGCCGCGCGCTCGGCGCGGGCGATCCGCCAGCAGTTTCGGCCCGGGGCCAGGAGCGAAGGAGCGGGCATGTTTCGGGTCCCTCTACCACTCCTACTCGGACGCAGAGCGCGGAACGCGATACGGCTGTTCATCGCCTTGCGCCCGCCTCCTCTCCACCTCCTCGAGCTCCACGGCTGCGGCCTCCCACTCCTCCGTGAGGGCCTCGAGCTCGCGGCTGAGGGCGGCCTGTTCGCGGCCGAGGTCTCCGGCGGCCCTGGGATCCGCGTAGGTGGCCGGGTCGGCGAGGAGCCGGTCGAGCTCACTCGAGCGGGACTCGCACGCCGCGATCCTCGCTTCCAGCTCGTCCACCTTCGCCCTGAGCGGCGCCGTCTCCTGCCGGGCGCGGGAGCGCCGTTCCGCGTCGGAGCGGCGCTGCTCCTTTCGCCCCACCCTCTCGCCCGAAGGCGGTTCCTCGGGACGTTTCGGCGGCTCGGCGCCTCGGAGGCGTTCTTCCTCCTCGGCCCGCTTCGTCTCGAACTCCCGGTAGTTCCCCAGGTACTCCCGCACCCGGCCGGCCTCGACGTAGCCGAGGCGCGTCGCCACGCGGTCGATCAGGTCGCGGTCGTGCGTGATCAGGCAGAGGGTCCCGTCGAAGCGGGCGAGCGCCTCCTTCAGGACCTCGCAGGCCTGGATGTCCAGGTGGTTCGTGGGCTCGTCCATCAGCAGGAAGTTACCGGGCTGGGCGAGCATCTTCGCCAGGACGAGCCGGCTCTTCTCGCCTCCCGAGAGCACCTCGACCCTCTTCTCCACCGCCTCTCCGGAGAAGAGGAAGGCACCGAGGATCTTCCGGAGCTCGAGCTCGCTGCGCATCCCCGGCAGGCTCGCCATCTCCTCCAGGACCGTACGCCGGGGGTCGAGCTGCTCGAGCTGGTGCTGCGCGAAGTAGCTGAGGAGCACGTTGTGCCCGTAGGCGAGCTTCCCCCGGCTGGGGACCATCTCGCCGGCCAGGAGCCTCAGGAGCGTGGTCTTGCCCGCCCCGTTGGGTCCGATGAGCACGACCTTCTCGCCTCGGTCGATCCGGAAGTCGAGGTCCCGGTAGACCGGGACCGCGCCGTACCCGGCCTCCACGCCCTCCAGGGTCACCACCGTGCGTCCGGAGCGGGGCGGCTGGGGCAGCTCCAGAGCGAGGCCGTGGCGCTCGGGAGGAGGAGGCGGCGGCAGCTCCGTCTTCTCGAGCTGGCGGAGGCGGGCTTGAACCTGCCTGGCCTTGGTGGCCTTGTACCGGAAGCGCTCGGCGAAGGCCTCGGTCTCGGCGCGGCGTTTGAGCTCGTTCTCGTACGCCGCGCGCGCGTGCGCCTGCCGGAGCCGCTTTTCGGCGACGTACGCCGAGTAGTTGCCCTTGGCCCGGACGACCGCTCCCGCCTCGATGCCGAGCACTCCGGAGACGATGCGGTCGAGGAACGCCACGTCGTGGGAGACCACGAGGAACGCGCCGGGGCTCTCTTTGAGGAACGATTCCAACCACTCGAGCGTCACGATGTCGAGGTGGTTCGTCGGCTCGTCCAACAGGAGCAGGTCGGGCTCGCTCAGGAGCAGGCGCGCCAGCGCCGCCCTCATCCGCCACCCACCCGAGAAGGAGGAGAGCGGTCGCTCGAAGCCATCTTCGGCGAAACCGAGCCCCGCAAGGATTTTCTCCGCTCTCGCCCTGAGGCGGTAGCCCCCGAGGTGCTCGAACCGCGCCTGGTTCCGGCCGTACCGGGCGAGCAGGTCGGGAGCCGCGTCGCCGCGAGCGAGCCGCGCCTCGGCCTCCCGCATCTCGGCTTCGAGCTCCCGCAGCTCCTCGGCGACG
>JACRCS010000349.1 GCA_016218905.1 Deltaproteobacteria bacterium | reverse complement strand
GTCGTCTCCAGTCGCGGTCGTCGCAACCCCCGAGGGGTGAAGCGGAAGATGAGCAACTACCACCTTCGAAGGAAAGGTCAGCACCTCAAGGGGCCGCACCGTGCCTGTCTGGCCGTGTCCGTCCTTAAGTGAACAGTATTGTGGCTAGGCCCCCTGCGCGCGATCGTAGCGGGAGAAGACCATGGTGAACGTTCCGCGTCCCTGGGTCAGCGACCGCAGGTGGGTGGAGTAGCCGAACATGCGGCGCAGGGGAACCAGGGCCTCGATCTCTGCGATGCCCCTGCCGGGCTGCACCTTCTGGACCTCGCCCTTCCGGGCCGTGAGATCTCCCAGGACTTCTCCCATGTTCTCCTCGGGTGCCGTGACGTCCACCCGCATCAGGGGCTCGAGGAGGAGGGGACCGGCGCTCCGGCACGCTTCCCGGAAGGCCTGGTTCGCGGCCACCTTGCACGCCATGTCGCTCGGCGCCGTCTCGTCGTAGGAGAGCTCCGTCAGCACTACCGACACGTCCTCCACCGGATGCCCGCCGAGGATGCCCGCCAGGAACGCCTCTTCGACTCCGGAGCGGGCGGCGGCGACGAGGTTCGGTGGGGCGGAAGCGAGCGCCCCCGCGACCTCCACGCGATTGCCCGCCGTGCGCGGGGCCGCTCCCACGCGGACCGCGGCCTCGGCCCGGTGGCGCTTGTCGCCCAGCGTCCGGTCGAAGGCCGCCCGGCCCTCGGCGCCCGCCTCGATCGTCTCCTTGTAGACGACCTGGGGCTTCCCGACCTGGACCCCGACGTTGAAGTCCTCCTCGATCCGCCGGACCAGGACCTCCAGGTGGAGCTCCCCCATCCCGGAGATGAGCGTCTGGCCGGTCTCTTCGTTGAACTCCACGCGGAAGGTGGGGTCTTCCTCCTGGAGCTGCGTCAGCACCTCCTGGAGCTTCTCCTCGTCCTGGCTCCGCTTGGGCTCGACGGCGACGCTGATGACGGGCTTCGCGAAGGCGATCGTCTCGAGCAGGAGAGGGTGGTCCGAGTCGCAGAGGGTGTCGCCGGTGACGGTCCACTTGAGGCCCGTGAAGGCCAGAATGTCGCCGGGACCGGCCTCTTCCACTCGCTCCTTCTTGTCGGCGTGCACGCGGAGGACCGCGGCCGGTTTCTCCACGCGGTTTCGGGTGGCGTTGGTAACCCGCCCCCCCCGGTACGTCCCGGAGTAGATGCGGACGTAGGTGAGCTTGCGGCCGGGCTCCTGCTGTATCTTGAAGGCGAGCGCGCAGAAGGGCTCCGCGCCGTCGGGGTGTCTCGACTCCTCCGCCCCCGTGACGGGGTGGACTCCCCGGATCGCCGGGACGTCGACGGGGCTCGGGAGGTCGTCCACGACCGAGTCGAGGAGGAGCTGGACGCCCTTGTTGCGGAGCGCCGAGCCGCACAGGACGGGAACGGCGAGCCCTGTGAGGGTCTGGCGACGCAGGGAGGCCCGGAGGGCTTCGGCGCCGGGCCAGCGTCCCTCCAGGTACGCCTCGGCCACGGCGTCGTCGTGGTTTCCGAGCGCTTCCAGGAGGCGCTCCCGTCCCTCCCGCAGGAGGGACTCCTCCTCGGGCCCCGGCGCGGAGCGGACGAGCGACGCGCCCTGGTCGGCCTCCTCCCAGGTGACGACCTGGCCGGCGAGCAGGTCGAGCACGCCGCGGAAGGCCGACTCGGCGCCCAGGGGCCGGGTGAGCACGACCGGAGAGGCCCCGAACTTCTCCACGAGCATGGAGACGCTGCGCTCGAACTCCGCGCCGATCCGGTCCATCTTGTTGACGAAGCAGACCCGGGGCACGTGGTAGCGGTCTGCCTGGCGCCAGATCGTCTCCGTCTGGGGCTCCACCCCGGAGACGGCGTCGAGGACAACCACCGCCCCGTCGAGGACGCGCAGGCTCCGTTCGACTTCTACCGTGAAGTCGACGTGCCCGGGCGTGTCGATGAGGTTCAGCTCGTGGCCGTTCCACGCGACCCGGGTGGTGGCCGCGGTGATCGTGATCCCCCGCTCCTGCTCCTGCTTCATCCAGTCCATGACGGCCTGTCCGTCGTGGACCTCGCCGATCTTGTGGGTGCGGCCGCTATAGAAGAGGATCCTCTCGGTGATCGTGGTCTTGCCCGCGTCAATGTGGGCGAAGATCCCGAAGTTCCTCAAAAGGTTCATGCGTTCGGATACGGACATCGTCTTTCCTTCGCTACCGCTCAGCGTCCCGGCTCGGCGACGAGCTGCGGGTCCGGCCTGAGCGGATGAGAGATCTTCACGTGACCCGCCAGGGTCTCGCGCTCCTGCCCGTTGACGAGGAGCTGGATGCTTTGCACGCCCGGGACGTTGGCGGCGATCGTATGGACCAGCGCGTACACCGACAGGAGCTCGCCCGAGGCGCCCCCGGCGCCCACCTCCGCGATCTCCGGGTCGAAGTCGATTACCGCCACGCCTTCGCGCGCCAGATAGACGCCGCGGACCTTCGCCGCCTTGGGGAGCACCGGCGCTCCGGCCTGGCGGGGCCCCTCCCCCAGGGCTTCCACGAGGCCTCGGACGCGGGCCGCGCCCTCCGCCGGGAGGCGCAGGGCGCGGGGCTCGGCGAGGAGCCGCGTCCACCGCGGATCGGCGAAGTAGAGGGTCGCCTCCGCGGTGCCTGAGCTCGGAGGCTGCAGAATGGGCGGCTCCGGCGTCCCGGGTCCGCCGAAGAGCCAGACCGCCAAAAGCGCGACGCCGGCGCCGGCGAGCGCGGCCACGAGAACGATGAGCCACGGCGCGCGCGTCTCCGCCCCGCGCCGCCTCCGCGCCGCTGAAGCCCCGTCCACTCCGTCGCTGCCTCGGTTCACGCTCGGCGTCCTTCGGGTCGAGGGCCGCGTAAAGCGTGATAGCCTACCATAAGAGCCGCCGAGGGCCGAGTTCCGACTTCACCGGTCCGACGGGTCCGACTGGTCAGAAGGTCAGACGGGTCGGGCCGGGTCCGAGGGGGTTCACGGCGCGTTACGCGCCGCGCTTTTTCGGCTACAATCTCCGCTCCTTCTTCTCCGCCCACGCGAGGTCTTCATGCCCCTTAAGAGACGCCCGGCCCTGGAGCCGGGTTCCTACGTACAAGCGCACTGTACCCGCTGCAGGACGGTCCTCCGGCACACCGTGATCGCGCTCGTGGAGGGCGTTCCGGCGCGGGTCAAGTGCAACACCTGCGGGGGCGAGCACGTCTACCGGGCCCCCGAGACGCCCTCCGCGGCGGGCGCTCCCCGGGAACGGAAGGAGAGGGCTGCCCGGGAGCCGAGGGCGTCGAAGAGCTCTTCGAAGCGCACTTCCCCCAACCTGGAAGCCGAATGGCGCGAGCAGCTCGCCGCGGCCGGCGACCGGCCCGCCCGCCGGTACGCGCCCGGCGAGAGCTTCGGAAAGGGGGACGTCGTGGAGCACCTGTCCTTCGGGGTGGGCGTCGTGCAGCGCGTGATCGAGCCGGGGAAGATCCTGGTGCTCTTCGCCGCCGGCCCGAAGACGCTCGTCTGCAGGCCCGGCTAGTCGTCCCGGTGGCTCGCCTCCCCCTCCCGGCCGAGACGGGTGCCCTCTTCCTGGAGCTCCTCGCCATCGTGGAGAAGCTCCGCTCCCCGGAAGGATGCCCGTGGGACCGGGAGCAGACGCCCGCGAGCATCGCGCCGTACCTTCTGGAGGAGGCCCACGAGGTCGCGGAGGCGATCGAGGAGGGCGATCACGGGGAGCTCTGCGTAGAGCTCGGGGACGTGCTCCTGGAGGTGGCGCTCCTCGCCGAGATGGCGCGGGAGGATGGCCGTTTCACCGCGGCCGACAGTCTGCGGGCGATCCGCGACAAGCTGATCCGCCGCCACCCCCACGTCTTCGGCGGGGAGCGCGTCTCCGGCGCCAGCGAGGTTCGGGAGAGCTGGGCGCGTATCAAGGCGGCGGAGAAGGCCGCGCGAGGAGTTCTGGAGGGTGTGCCGCGGCGGCTCCCCGCGCTCCACCGCGCGCGCCGCGTTTCGGAGCGCGCTGCCGGCGTCGGCTTCGACTGGGAGGACGCCGCGGGTGTCTTCCGGAAGGTCGAGGAGGAGCTCGCGGAGCTTCAAGCCGCTTCCCGCGGGAAGTCGCCGGAGGCCGTGGCGGGCGAGGTGGGAGATGTGCTCTTCGCCGTCGTAAACCTCGCGCGGCACCTCGGCGTAGACCCGGAGGCCGCGCTCCACGGGACCACGGAGAAGTTCCTCGCCCGCTTCGCCCACATGGAGTCGGCCCTGCGCGGTCAGGGCCGGAGCGTCTCCGAGGCGGACGCGGCAGAGCTCGACGCGCGCTGGGAAGAGGCGAAGCGGGCGCTAGCGCCCCGAGCGCCGGCGGAGGGGGAGGGCGCCGAGGAGCCGTGAAATATCTCTCTCGCCAAGCGCGTGGGAGAGGGCGCCGTAGGCGCCGACCCCGGTCGCGATGATCGCCAGGAGCGCTGCGCCCCGGGCGGTGCCGCTCCATCCTCCCTCCCACGGCACCCACCGCGAGAGAAACCCGACCACGATCGCCATTCCCGCCGCCGCGGCGGCCGTCCTCCCGAGCGAGCGCCCGATCCTGGCGTAGGGGACCGGCCCGATCCGCCTCCGGAGCGCCAGGAGGAGCCAGACGAAGTTGAAGGCGCTCGAGAGCGTCGTCGCGAGTGCGAGGCCGGCGTGCTTCATCGGCTCGAGGAGGAGGACGCTCGCCCCGAGGTTTACGACCACGGACCAGAAGGCCGCGTGGACCGGCGTCGCCGTGTTGTCGACGGCGTAGTACGCCGGGGCGATGAGCTTCAGCCCGGCGAGGGGGATGAGCGCCGCGGAGTAGAAGAGGAGCGCCTGGGCGGTCGCCTGCGCCATCTCGGCGTCAAAGGAGCCGCGCCGGAGCAGCACCGTCACGATGGGCCCGGCGAGGACCATCAGGCCGGCCGCCGCCGGCACCACGATCACAGCCGTGAGCCGCAGCGCCTCGGCGAGGGTCGTCAGAAGGCCGGCCGTGTCCTTGCGGGCGGCGAGCCGGCTCAGGCTCGGGAGGCTCGCCGTGCCCACCGCCACGGCGAAGACGCCGAGGGGGAGCTGGAAGAGGCGCTCGGCGTAGTAGAGGTAGGAGACGCTCCCCGAGGGGAGCCAAGTCGCCAGGAAGCTCGTGACCATCACGTTGATCTGGTAGACGCCGACCCCGAAGACCCTCGGTCCCATACGGGTGAGGATCGCCCGCAGGCCCGGCTCCCAGCGCCACCGCGGCCGGAACCGGAAACCCCTCCGGCGGAGGGACCCCGCCTGGAGCAGTAGTTGGCACGTGCCGCCGAGGAGGACCCCGTACGCCACGCTGCGGATCGGAGGATCACAGAGGCGGTAGAGCCCCACGGTCCCCGCGAGGATGCCGACGTTCAGGACCACGGGCGCGAGGGCGGGGGAAGCGAAATCGCCGAACGCGTTGAGCATGCCCCCGGCGAGCGCCGTGAGCCCTATCAGGGCCGTGTAGGGAAAGACGATCCGGGTGAGCTCCACCGTGAGAGCGAGCTTCGCCGGCTCGAGCGAGAAGCCCCAGGCGAGGACGCGGACGAGGGGGGGCGCCCAGAGGACTCCCGCGGCGGAGACGACGAGCAGGACGGCGCCGAGGAGGGTGAAGGCGCTCCGGCCCAGGCGATCCGCGCGGGCCCTGCCGCCCTCCTCCAACTCCTGGACGAAGACGGGCACGAAGGCCACGGTCAGGCTCCCCTCGGCGAAGAGGCTTCGGAGGAGGTTGGGGAGGCGGAAGGCCACGAGGAAGGCGTCCATGCTGCCGGCCGCGCCGAAGTAGGCCGCGGTCACCACGTCCCGGACGAAACCGAGCACCCGCGACAGGGCCGTGGCGGACGAGAGGACCCCGGCCGCGCGCGCGATGCGCCGGCTCTCCTTCCACGCCTCCGAATCTGCGGGTCGATCCGCCTTGTGCAATGCTGCTCCTAGCTCATGGGGTCGGCTGAGAGTAGCAGCCCGGCGCCCTCAGCAGAAGCCTCCTTCCGGGTTCGGGCACGGGTGGTTATCCTTGGGGGCGAAAGGAGGTGGCCGATGGCGCACGGGCACGGCGGCAACGGGGGCCATGACCACGACCACGACCACGGCCATGGGGGTCGCCGGAGCCTCCTCTTCTCCCTCGCCCTAACCGGGGGCTTCATGCTCGTGGAGGGGGTCGGCGGGTGGCTCACCAATTCGCTGGCACTCTTCTCCGATGCGGGCCACATGCTCACCGACACCGCGGCCCTCGGCTTGAGCTTCATCGCGCTCCGCATGGGCGAACTCCCCCCCTCCCGCACGAAGACCTTCGGCTATCGGCGCTTCGAGATCCTCGCCGGGTTCTTGAACGGGCTGACCCTCTGGGCGATCGTCGTGCTCCTCGTCCGCGAAGCGGTAGCGCGGCTCATGACGCCCACTCCCGTGCAGGGCCGCGGCATGATGCTCGTGGCCGGAGTCGGCCTGCTCGTCAACCTTGCCTCGCTGGGCCTGCTCAGCGCCCACAAGGACGAGAACCTGAACCTGCGCGGCGCCTTCCTGCACGTGCTGGCCGACAGCCTGGGTTCCGTCGCCGCCCTCGGCGCGGGCATCGTCATCCTCCTCACCGGCTGGTACCCGGCCGACCCGCTGGCGAGCCTCGGGATCTGCCTCCTCATCCTCTGGAGCTCGTGGGGGCTCGTGAAGGACTCCCTCCACATCCTGCTGGAGGGCGTGCCGGCCCACCTGGATTACGCCGAGGTCGAGCAGGTGCTCCTGGCGCACGAGGGCGTCTGCTGCCTCTACGACCTCCACATCTGGTCGATCACCGGAGGGCACGAGGCGCTCTCGGCCCACGTCGTCGTGCCCGACGGCTACGGGCGTCAGAAGGAGCTCCTTCGGGAGATCGTCATCAGCCTGCGGGAGCGGTTCGGGATCGAGCACGCGACGCTCCAGCTCGAGGAGTCCCACGACCTCCGGGACGAATTCCTGAACGGCCGCTCCCACGCCGTCTGCAAGCTTCCCGGCCAGGAGGGCTTCGCGTGCCGGATCCCGGCCGCCGCTCGCTTGACGGAGGTCTCGAGCTTCTCGGAGTACCCACCGGCGGATTAGTTGCGAAGCCCCCCGGGGATGCCACACTAGTCCCAGCGCTTCCTCCTCCCCTGACCGGGGCTCGTGCTCGCCGCAGGTCGTCGACGAAGATGGGGTTCTATCGCGGGCTCGTCGCACTACTGTTTCTGCTTCCCGTCGGGATCATGGGCTACAAGGTGATCTCGCTCGGATACCCGGCCTCGGAGTTCATCCCGGCGGTCCGGTACTCCGTGAGCCTGACGATGGAGGTCGACGGCGACGGCGAGGCCGTGGCTCTCTCGATCGCCGTGCCCAGCTCCGACGTCCGCCAATTTGTCGGGGAGCACCACTACTCGTCGGGCAGCTTCGTCGTCGACGTCTCGTCCGAGGGGGAGAACCGGGTGGCCACCTGGAAGGCGGATACGCTCTGGGGACGCCAGAGCGTCGGTATGACCTTCGTGGCCGAGCCGTCGCGGCGGCGCTACTCCATCCCGGAAGGCCTCCGCGTGCTCGCGAAGCAGCCCTCGTTCCTCCAGCCCTATCTCGTCGCCAGCGAGGGCATCCAGGTGGAGGACCCTCTGGTGGAGGCGGCGCTGAGACAGATCTTCCCTTCCGGTGAGGCCGGCGTGCCGCAGGTCCTGCGGGCGATCCACGAGTTCGTCCGGACCCGGATCGAGACCGTCGCCCAGCCCGAGAGCCTCGATGCCGTCACCACGCTGAAGCTCGGGCAGGCGAGCAGCACGGGCAAGACCCGCCTCTTCACCGCGCTCGCGCGCAGCGCCCACCTCCCGGCCCGGCCGGCCCGGGGGCTGGTCCTGAGGGAGGGCGCCCGACAGCAGTTTCGCGACTGGGCGGAGGTCTACGTGGGCGGACACTGGATCCCCTTCGACCCGGTCGAGGGGTGGTTCGCGGAGCTCCCCAGCAACTACCTGAAGCTCGCCTCCGGCGACGCCGCGCTCTTCCGCTACTCCGACGGCGCGAACTTCCAGTACGCGTACCACGTGACGCGGGAACTGACGCCGAAGAGAGAGCTCCTGGAGGCGCTCCGAAGCGCCCGCCTGAACGCCCTGAACCTCTCCGGAGCGCTGGAGCGGATGCACATTCCCATGGACCTCATCCAGCTCCTGCTCCTCTTCCCCCTGGGAGCGCTCTTCATCACGGTCTTTCGAAACGTGGTCGGCATCCACACCTTCGGCACCTTCCTGCCCGTGCTCATCGCCGCCGCGTGTGAGCAGACCGGCCTTCTCTGGGGCACCTTCGGCTTCCTCACGATCATCTCCGGGTCTGGCCTCGTCCGCCACGGCCTCGACCGTCTGGGGCTCCTCCACTCCCCCAAGATGTCGATCGTCTTCACGGCCGTGATCGCCCTCATGATGGCGATGATGGTCTTCGGCGTGCGCTGGGGAATCTTCGAGCTCGCCCGGATGACCCTCTTCCCGGTGGCCATCCTCACGGTCACCACCGAACGCTTCGCCCTCATCCAGAGCGAGCAGGGTTTCTGGGAGGCGGCGAAGACCCTCATCGGGACGCTGGTGGTGGTCGTCGCCTGCTACGGCGTACTCACGTCGGCCTTTCTCCGCAGCCTCTTCGTCGCCTTCCCCGAGCTCCTCCTGATGGTCGTCGCCCTGGACCTCTGCCTCGGGAAGTGGGTCGGCGTCCGGCTGATGGAGCTCTTCCGGTTCCGGCGGCTCATCTGGCAGGGGCAGGAGCCGTGAAGAGCCTCGCGCGGGTCCTCCGGGGGCTGCGCCTCCCCGCCGGAAGCGATCGGATCCTCGGGCTCAACCGGCGAAACCTCTCGTACGTCTATGCCCAGAACCGGCTCCGAGATCTCCCCATCGCCGACGACAAGCTGAAGACGAAGGAGCTCGTCGGCGCCCACGGCGTCCCGGTGCCGACCACGTACCGGGTGTACCGGCACTTCTTTGAGCTCGGGGCCGTCGAACGCGACCTGGCGCCCTACGACGAGTTCGTGATCAAGCCCTCCAACGGCCGGTACGGGAGCGGGATCCTCGTGCTCACCGAACGGCGCGAGGACGGATGGATGGACATCACGGGGACGGTCCACCGGCCGGCCGACCTCCGCAGGCACATCCTGGACATCGTCTTCGGTACCTACACGAATGAGCTCCAGAGCGCCGCCCTCGTGGAGGAGCGGGTGCCGCAGCAGGCCGACATGGCGCGGATGAGCCCGCTCGGCCTCGCGGACGTGCGGATCATCTTCTATCGCGAGCAGCCGACGCTCGCCATGCTCCGCGTGCCGACGCGGCGCTCCCGGGGAAAGGCCAACCTGCACCAGGGGGGCATCGGAGTGGGCGTCGACGTGGCGACCGGGCGGACGGTCCGCGCCCTGTGGCGGGGGCAGCCGGTGGAGGTGCACCCGGACACGGGGTTCCCGCTCATCGGGTTTCTGATCCCGGACTGGGAGGAGGTCGTCCGGGTCGGCACCGTGACGGCCCGTTCGGTTCCCCTCAAGTACATCGGCGCCGACATCGCGCTCTCGGTCCACGGACCGGTGCTCCTGGAGATCAACGCCCGACCCGGGCTCGAGATCCAGAACGTCAACGAGGTGCCGCTGCGCTCGCTGCTGCGGGAGCTGGGGGGGCGCCGGTGAAGCTCTTCTTCCGGGAGAGCCCGGTCCCGATCGTGCTCGCGACGCTCCTGCTGGGCGCGGTCCTCGGCGCTCTGCGGCTCGAGGCGCTCCGCCAGGCCCGGCAACCGATCGTCGTACACGTGAACCCCGGCTTCAATGGCAAGCCCTTCGAGGAGGTCGAGGCCGGGGCCCGGTTCGAGCTCACCCCGAGGTTCTCGTTCGAGGAGACTTCCGGGACCCCACCCTCGGAGGCAAAGTACCTCGTCATCTCGGGCAAGTGGCGGGAGGCCGAGGAGCACTACGAGAAGCTCGCCGAGACCGAGGCCGCCTCGCGCGCCCTCAACGATCTGGGAATCCTTTACTACCTGAGGGGAGACGAGGCTCAGGCGCTCTCGTACCTGGACTCGGCCGTGGAGACGCAGCCGAGATACCCGAGGGCGCGCCTGAACCGCGGCGTGGTCCTCGCCGGCCTGGGGGATTTCGAAGCGGCGCTCAAGGACCTGGAGGTCTCGGCCGGGGAGATGCCTTCGGACTTCGACGCCCAGTACGCCTTGGGCCTCGCGCGCTGGAACGGCGAGCGTCGGCGGGAGGCGCTGGGCTACTTCCAGCGAGCGGCGGAGCTCTCCTCCGGGGAGAAGAGGGCCAGGGCCCTTTACCGAGCGGGGGAGGCGCACCGTAGCCTCGGGGCGCCGGAGAGCGCGCGGAGGTGCTTCGAGCTCGCTCTCCGGCTCGAGCCCACATTCCTGGCGCCGCGGTACGGCCTCGCGGCCCTGGCGGCGGGGGCCCCCGGCGGCCGGGCCCGCGCGCTCGGGGTGTACCGGGAGATCCTGCGGACGAGGTCGGGTCACGCTCCCACGTACTACAACCTGGCGAAGCTCTACGAAGAGCTCCGCGAGCCGGAAGAGGCGCTCCGGTGGCTGCGAGAGGCCGTGAGCCACTGGCCGGACGACCGGCGGTCTCGCCTGGCGCTCGGGAAGCTCCTCCTGGCCCGGGACGAGTGGAGAGAGGCGAGGGAACACTACGAGTGGGTGCTCGCGCTCGACGCGCGCGATGCCGACGCCCACTTCGGCATCGCGAGGGCCGAGTTCGGTCTGGGACGGTTCGCCAGGGCCGTGGAACACTACGAGAAGGCCGCCGAACTGCGGGACGGCTCGTACCCGGAGGCCTTCCTCAACATGGGGCTCGCGCTCCAGCGGATGGGGAGGCTCGGAAAGGCGATCGCCTCCTATAAGAACGCCATCGAGATCAAGGGGCGCTACCCGGAGGCGCACTACAACCTCGGGATGGTCTACCTGCGGGAGGAGAACTGGAAGGAGGCCGCGCAGGCCCTTACCCGGGCCGTCGAGGAGGCGCCCTCCTACCCGGAGGCCTGGTACAACCTGGGGATCCTGTTCACCCGGTGGGGCCGCACGGACCAGGCGATCCGAGCGTATCGGCGGGCCCTCGAGGCCCGGCCCGGCTACCTGAAGGCACGCCTGAACCTCGGGGTCCGCTACGCCGACCAGGGCCGTTACGCCGACGCCATCCGCGAGTACCGGACCTACCTCGGCCAGTACGACCGCTCCTCCTCCGCCTGGTACAACCTGGGCGTCGCCTACGCCCGGACCGGGGAGCTCGCCGGCGCCGAGGACGCCCTCCGAAGAGTCCTCCAGCTCGAACCCGGCCACGCGAAGGCGACGGCGCTCCTGGGTAGCGTGCTCTTCTCCGCGGGCGACCACGGACCGGCCGTGCCTCTCTTGCGCCAGGCTGTCCGGTCCGAGCCCGAACGGGCTGACCTCCGGGTCCAACTGGCGAGGGTCCTCGTCAGGCAGGGGAAGAGGGCGGAAGCCCGGCGGGAGCTGGAGAGGGGGCTCCGACTCACACCCGACGATCCATCGCTCCGGGCGGAGTGGCAGGCGCTCATCCCAGAGAAGGAGGAGAACGGAAATTCGCGAGCCGACACGGGCCTCAGGTCCACGCCGTAGTCTACCGCGACTACGCGCAGTATCGGCTCTCGGAATGAAGCTCACTCTGTAGCGTTGCGGCTCACGTCGACCAGGAAGTCTCCCTCGAGCCAGTTGCGGCCGAGCAGGAGCTTGTAGTCCATCTCCTCGCGGTCCCGGAGGCTGACGAGGACCTTTTTCTTGACGCCCTGGGATTCCAGCGTGAGGTAGACGGCGGGACGCTCCTCGGTTCCGACGGCGGACCGCACCACCATGATCTTCTCGAGCGTGGCGCGGAGCTTCACGTCATCGCCGCGCGCGTTCTCGACGCGGAAGGAGATCTCCTTTCCGACGTTCTCCGCGAGCTCCGGAGAGCCTCCTTCCTCGACCCGGATCGAAGTCGCGTGGATCGAGCAGACGCGCGCCCCCGAGTCCACGCGGGCGAGGAAGGGCAGCCCGGCCTCGCCGACCGTCACCTGCTCCACCGCGCCGATGACCTTCTTCTCGCCCGCGCCGGCCCCGGTCGCCTGGACGAGGGCCAGGAGGAGGGCCGCCAGGGCGGAGAGCCACGGTCGCGCACGGAACGGACCCGCCATCTCACCTTCCCACGTCGATCAAAAAGTCGGAGCCGAGCCAATTACGGCCGAGAAGCAGCTTCTCGGGCATGTCCTCCCGATCGTCGAGGTAGACGAGGACCCGCTTTCGGCTCTTCCCGTGGAGGATGGTCAAGTACACCTGATACCTTCGTTCCCCGCCCTCGGCGTTCTTCACCCGGACCACGTCCTGGATCGTCCGCCTCAGCTCGGTCACCTTGCCCTTCTCGTTCTTTACGCGAAACGTGACTTCCTTGCCGACGTTGCGCGCCATCTCCTTGGACCTGCCTTCGACCTCGACGGACTGCGTGTGGATCGAAGAGCCTTCCGCCCCGGAGTCGATGCGCGCCCTGAACTCGAGATCCGCCTCTTCCACCCTCACCTGCTCCGTGGCGCCGACGATCTTCTTCCTCCGGGCGCCCTCTGCGCCCGCCGGCAGGGAGAGCGCGATGAGGAGCGAAGTGAGAAGGACTCCCAGAAGGGAGCATCTATTAATATATCTCATGCAGGGGCGTCCTTGCACGAACGCCGAGCGGCCATCGCCCGATCCCCTCCACTGTTACGCAGATTGCCCGGATCGGCAAACTTTCCGCAGTAGATGGACGAAGTGGACGAACTGGACCAAGTGGACTAACGAGACAACTTCATGCCCAGCAGCCGAAGCAGGCCGTCGAGGAGCGTCAGGGGGTGGGGCGGGCAGCCGGGGACGTAGAGGTCGACCGGGAGGAGGTCGCCGATCCCGGCGTTCGTCTCGGGCCCGGCGGCGTAAGGCCCTCCGGCGATGGCGCACGCTCCCGAGGCGATGACGAGCTTCGGGTCGGGGACGGCCTCGTAGGTCTTGAGCAGGGCGGCCTTCATGTTCTCGGTCACGGGGCCGGTGACGAGCAGGCCGTCGGCGTGGCGGGGCGACGCCACGAACTGGATGCCGAAGCGCCCCATGTCCCAGACGACCGTCCCGAGGACGTTCGCGTCCGCCTCGCACGCATTGCACCCTCCGGCGCTCACCTGGCGGAGCCGGAGTGAGCGCCCGAAGAGCGCCCGCGTGCGCGCCTCCACGGCCTCGGCGAGCTTCGTGGGTCCTCCGTCCGAGAGCAGATCCGCCCGGGTCCTCGCCGCGAGGCGGTGCTCCCGGGTGAACTCGATCGCCCGCCCGGCGCACGCGGTCTCGCACTCGCCGCAGAAGAGGCAACGGCCGAGGTCGATCCGCGGACCCGACTCCAGCGCGAGGGCTCCCGTGGGGCACGCCGCGGCGCACCCCCCGCAGTCGTCGGACGAAGGGCAGGGCGCGAGCCGCGGCGCGCCCCGGAACCGCTCGGGGAGGGGCGGGGCCGGCGCGGCCGGGTACTTGAGGGTGCGGCGCCCCTGCCGCAGGCGGGTCACCAACAGGTCGAGCAAGCTCGCCTCCTTATAGGTCGAAGCCGCAGTACGAGAGGTTGAAGCTCTTGTTGCAGAGCGGGAAGTCCGAGATCTGCTCGTTCTCGAGGGCACACGCGAGCCCGAACCAGTTGTGGAAAGAAGGGTCGACGACCTTGTAGCGCCGGAAGCGGCCCCGCTCGTCGGTGAGGACCACGTGACAGATCTCGCCGCGCCAGCCCTCGATGAGGGAGACCGCGAAGCCGTCGGCCCGGGGCGGTGGACATTCCCTCCGTATCGGGCCGGCCGGCAGGGCGGCGAGCTGGCTCCGGAGGAACTGGACCGAACGCTCCACCTCGAGCCAGCGGACGTACGCCCGCGCCAGCACGTCCCCGCCATGGCCCGTCGAGACGGGGATCTGGCCGAAGCGGTAGATGCCCCACGGGAAGTCCAGGCGAAGATCCCGCTCCGCCCCGCAGGCCCGGGCCGCCGGTCCGACGAGGCCGACCTCGTCGCAGAGTCGGCGGCTGAGTTGCCCGGTCCCCTCGAAGCGAGCCATCACCGAGGGGCTCTCCCACAGGAGCCTGACGGCGCCACCCGCGTCCCGCAGCCCCGCCTCCAGCCGTTCGTCCAGTTCCCGGACGAGGTCCGCGCCCACGTCGAAGGCGACTCCCCCCGGCCGCACGAAGCCCCGACCGAACCGGCTTCCGCAGAGGAGCGCGGTCATGTTCAGGAAGTCCCCCCGAATCCGCCCACAGTAGGAGGCCGTGGGCAGAAAGCCCACGTCGCCGGCCAGCGCCCCCAGATCACCCACATGGTTCGCGATCCGTTCCAGCTCCAGAGCGATGGCCCGCAGGGCGTGGGCGCGCGGCGGCGGCTGGCAGGCGCCGAGCGCCTCCACGGCCTGGCAGTACGCGGTCGCGTGGCCGATCGTCGTGTCCCCCGCCAGTGTCTCCACGAGATGGATCGTCGCCGTGTCCGGCCCGCCCAGGAGCCGCCGCTCCACGCCGCGATGCTGGTAGCCGAGCGAGATCTCCAGGCGGAGGACCTCCTCGCCGTGGCACTGGAAACGGAAGTGGCCGGGCTCGATGACGCCCGCGTGCACGGGTCCCACCGCCACCTCGTGGGTGTGGCCGCCCCCGACGCGGTCGAAGGGCATCACGCCGACCGGGGGAGCGTCGGGCCTGCCGTTGCGGTCGTGGAGCGGCGGCGCGAAACGGACGGGCTTGGGCGAGGGGTGGCCGGAGAGCGGAATTCCGAGCTGCTCCGCGATCTCGCGCTCGAAGAGGTGGAGCTGGGGGCAGCTTTCGGTCAGCGACCGGAGCACGCTGCCCTCCAGGCGGCAGGATAGCGCGTCGAGCCGCCCGGCGCCGTCGGCGGCCATGATCGCCCAGAGGCGCGGCCCGTCGGAGGCTCCGTCCTCGCCGAAGTAGGCGCAGACCCGCGCTCCGCCGGCTCTCCTGCGCAGGAGCTCCGCCCGGAACGCCTCCTCGCCGAGCGAAGGGAGGGCCGCCAGCGCCAGAGCGACTCCGTTCTCCACGACCTCGTTCTCCGCGACTTTCGAGAGCGCTTCCACCTCAAGCCTCCACGAAGCGAGCGGCCTCCCGCAGTAGGGCCTCCAGGGGAGGGGGGAGGTAGACGCCCAGCAGGAGGACGAGGCCGAGGGCAACGACGATGGGGAGCACCGTCAGGGCCCGGTCGCGATACCCGGAGCTCCGCGCCGGCTCCGGCGGCGTGCCCTGGACCGCGGTCAGGACCGTGGAGGCCATACCGACGAAGACCGCCACCAGGAGCGCCGTGAAGAGCCCTGCCGCGACAAAGCTGCCCTGGCTCACGGCGGCGTCGAGGATCGTCAGCTTGCTCAGGAACGGCCCAAACGGGGGTGAGCCGGCGATGGCGAGGAAGCCCGCGAGGAAGAGGCCCGCGGTCGCCGGCAGGCGCACGAAGGCGCCCCGGACCTCATCCGTCCGCTTGCTGCCGTAGGCGCGGTGGAGGTTGCCGGCCGAGAGGAAGAGCACCCCCTTGGTCAGGCCGTTGTTGACGAGGTGGAGCAGCGCACCGAACGTGCCGGCGCCCCCGAGCCCCAGCCCCACGGCCAGGATCCCCATGTGCTCCACGCTCGAGTACGCCAGCATCCGCTTCAGGTCCTTTTGCCGGGCCAGGAAGACCGCGGCGGCTCCCATGGACGCGAAGCCGAGGCCGAGGAGCATCGTCCGTGCGTACTCCGCGTCGCCGGCGGCCCGGCAGACCTGGAAGATCCTCAGGATCGCGAGGAAGCCGCAGTTGGCCATGCAGCCGGCGAGCAGCGCTCCCACGACGCCCGGCGCCTCGCCGTAGGCGTCGGGCTTCCAGGTGTGCATGGGCGCGAGTCCCATCTTCGTCCCGTAGCCGACGAGGACGAGGACGAACGCCGCGTGGAGCCACGGCTCCGACAGGCGCGGCGCCTGCCGCAGGAGGTCATCGAAGAGGAGCGAGTACGAGAGCCCTTCCCGAAGCGAGGCGTACGCCAGGAAGAACGAGCCGAGGAGCGCCAGCGCGATTCCGACCGAGCAGATCATCAGGTACTTCCAGGTCGCCTCGATGGAGCGCGCGTTCCGATTGAAGTAGATGAGCGGCGCCGTCACGAGGGTCGTCGCCTCCATGGCCACCCACATGAGCCCCAGGTGCCGGGACCAGGCGACGAGGCTCGTCACGCCCAGCATGGCCGCGAGGCAGGCGCAAAAGACCCGGTTTCTCCGCTCCGAGCGGTGCCGCAGGTAGCCCACCGCGTAGAAGGAGCAGAGGAAGAAGAGGAGGCTCGAGACGCCGAGGACCAGGCGGCCTGGTGGGTCGAGCGCGAGCCACGAGCCGCAGGTGTAGCGGCCTCCCGCGACGGTCGCGGCGAAGAGCGCGAGGTGGATCGCGCCCGTGGGCGGGAGCAACCAGGGCCGGAGCCGGTTCGACGGCACGGCGAGGAGGAGCGAGGCCATCGCCAGGGGGAAGAAGACCAGGGCGTAACCCATGCCTAGTCCTTGAGCGCCGAGAGGTGCCGGGTGTTCAGGGAAGAGAACTCGCGGCTGATGTGGTGGAGGATCATGCCCATGACGAAGATGCAGACGAAGAGGTCGAGGAGGACCCCGAACTCCACGAGCAGGGGCATCGGCTCGACGAAGACGAGGCCGAAGACGAAGATCCCGTTCTCGAGCAGGAGATAGCCGAGCACCTGACTGATCGCCTTCGACCGGCCGGTGAGGATCACGAAGCCGGCCAGCGCCGTCGCGAGCGCCGCCGGCACGACGAGCGTGCCCGCGTCGGCGCGCAGGAGCGGGAGCTGCCGGGAGAAGAGGAGCGCCGCCGCCGTGCCGGCCGCGCCCAGGAGGAGCGAGGGGACGACGCCGATCAGCGGCTCCATCTCCCTGCGGATCTCCGTGTCGCGGACCGCCCGGAAGAGCATGGCCGGGATCGCCACCCCCTTGAGCGCCATCGGCGCCGCGGCCAGCAGCAGGGTGTGCCAGGAGAGCTCGCCTCGGACGAGCACCGGCAGGAGCCCCAGGAGCACGCCCTGGAGGGCGACCGCGCGGATGATCGTGAAGATGCGCGTCGTCCCCAGCGCGAGGAAGTTGAGCAGGAGGACGATGACCAGGAGCGAATCGACGGCCGGGTTCAAAGGGGTCTCCTCAGTGTAGGACCAGCAGGAACGCGAAGGCGGAGAGCACGCAGGCGCCGACGAGCAGGGCCGGGACGTGGATGAGCCGGAGGCGCGCCATGCTCGACTCGACGACTCCCACGCCGACCGCGACCGCCAGGATCCCGCCGACGAACGCCCCGAGCTCGACCGCCGGCACTCCCGTCGCCACCGGCAGTGTCGCCCGCAGGAGCACGGCGGAGAAGAGGAAGAGCTTCACCGCCGACCCGTAGGAGACGAGGCCGAGGAGCGGGCCGCTGTGGTCGAGCACCATCACCTCGTGGACCATCGTGAGCTCCAGGTGGGTGTTCGGATCGTCGAAGGGGATCCGGGAGTTCTCGGCCAGGAGGACCACGAAGAGGCTCGCGCCGATCAGGACCAGCGAGGCGCTGCCCGCGCCCCAGGCTGCGGCGACGCCGACGTTCAGCATCTCGGCCAGGCGTAGCGTGCCCCCGAGCTTCGCGAGCGTCAGGAAGCCGAAGAAGACCGCCGCCTCCGTGAGACAGGCGAAGGTCGCTTCCCGCGCCGCTCCCATCCCTTCGAAGGAGGAGCCCGTGTCCAGGGCGGCCGCGGTGGTGAAGAAGCGGCCCAGCGCGAGGAGGTAGGCGAACAGAATGGGGTCGCCGACAAAGCCGAGGGGCGCCGTGGGCCACGCCAGGGGCACGACGAGCCCCGCGAGCCAAGCGGTCGCCAGCGCCGTGACGGGACCGGCGGGAAAGAGCCAGGTGGTGGTCCGGCTGAGCACGAGGCCCTTCCGGAGGAGCTTCGCCAGGTCGTAGTAGCCCTGGAGGACGGGCGGGCCGCGGCGTCCGGCCAGGACGGCCTTCGTCTTCTCGATGACGCCCGGCAGGAGCGGCGGAAGGGCGACGAGCAGCGCGAGGTGCACGGCGAGGCGCACGGGGTCCTGGAGCATCGCGCCTCCTAACGCCAAAAGAGCAGGGCGACGACGGCCGCCAGGATGTAGAGGATGTAGAGCTGCGTCCGGCCGTGCTGGACCGGGCGGAGCCGCGCCGCCAGCCGATCGAAGCGCGCGAAGGCGGGCTGCACCAGGCCCTCGAAGACGGTGTCCGGGACCTCCGAGGCGAAGCTGCCCGAGGGAGCGAAGAGCCCCGGGGGCCGCAGCCGCTCCACCCGTGGACGAAGCGCCCAGGAGAAGAGGCCGACGAGCATCTGCGCGAAGGAAGACGCCGTGTACTGCATCGAGGGCGAGGGAGCGAGGTAGCCGCAGTCCCACGTGACCGCGCGGCGGAGCGGCCTCCCGCGGTACCAGTGCCGGACGACGAGCGCCCCGGCTGCGAGGAGCCCGAGGAGCGCCGTCCCGGCGACGCTCAGGGCACCGAAGGGCGCGAGCGCGGGAAGAGAGCGCACGAAGGGGGACCCGGACCAGGCCTCGGCCACCCGCGCCAGCGGTGGAGCGACGAGAGCGGGCTCGAGCCCGATCAACGCGCAGAGGAGCGACAGGACGAGCATCGGCGCGAGCATCGAGAGCGGGGACTCCTCGGCCCGCTCGGCGCCCGGCCCCCGGGGCTCTCCGAGGAACGCCACCCCGAAGACCTTCACGAAGCAGGCGACCGCGAGGGCGCCGATCAGCGCGAGCGCCGGCGCCGCGAGGGCCGCGGCCGCCCACTGGCCACCGTCGGGGCCGAGCGTCCGGAAGAGTGCCAGGTAGATGAGCAGTTCGCTCACGAAGCCGTTGAGCGGGGGAAGACCGCAGATCGCCACCGCGCCCAGGAGGAAGGTCGCTCCGGTCCACGGCATCCTGCGCAGGAGCCCGCCCAGGTGATCGATCTCCCGGGTACCGGCGGCGTGTATCGTCGAGCCGGCCGCGAGGAAGAGCGCCGACTTGAAGAGGCCGTGGTTCCAGACGTGGAGAAGAGCCCCGGCGAACCCGAGCGCGATCCAGTCCGGGCGGGAAGCGCTCCGCCCCAGGAGGGCGAGCCCCAAACCCATGGCGATGATCCCGATGTTCTCGATGCTATGGTAGGCGAGGAGCCGCTTCAGGTCGTGCTGCCCGATGGCGAAGGCGACGCCCAGGACGCCCGAGACCATCCCGAGGACCAGGAGGACTGCTCCCCACCAGGCTGGAGGGGCCGGGAAGAGGCCCGTCAGGCGGATCAGTCCGTAGATCCCCATCTTGATCATCACGCCGGAGAGGAGCGCCGAGACGTGGCTGGGCGCGTTCGCGTGCGCCCCCGGGAGCCAGACGTGAAGGGGCATGAGGCCCGCCTTGAGGCCGAAGCCCACGAGGGCGAGGAGGAAGACGGCCGCGGCCGCTCCGGGCGCCAGGGCGCCGGCCGGGAGCGCGTCGAGCCCCCAGGAGCCGGAGGCCCTCTTCAGGAGGAGGAAGAGCGCGATCAGTGCCGCGGTCCCGAGGTGGGTCGCGATCAGGTAGATGCGGCCCGCCCGGCACGCAGCGGGATCCGCGTCCTCGGTCGTGATGAGGAAGAAGGCCGCGAGGGCCATGATCTCCCAGGCCATCAGGAAGAGCACCGAGTCGCGGGCCACCGCGGTGAGCGCCATGGAACCCGCCAGGAGACCGTAGAAGAGCCTG